>NZ_JBHUMO010000003.1:0-27237 GCF_042685105.1 Enterococcus camelliae
TTCTGGAAAAAGTCATCTGCTGCGTTAGCACAGTTTCTTTTTTACAAATTTTAGAAAAAATAAATTAACTGAAAATTCAAATATTTTTTATGCAACACCAGTGAAATTGGGCACAAAAGAAGAATTACAGCATTTTTTAGACCAACACGCACAAGAGTCTACCTATATTATGGAAGAATTTATTCCGGGTGAAATGGTTACCTTTGATGGTCTTACTAACCGAGAAGGCAAGATTGTTTTTTATTCTTCATTGACTTATAACGCGGCGGTTTTAGAAACGGTTGAACAGGATGAAGACATGTATTTCTTCTTGCCACGACTAATTCCCAACGATTTAATTGAAATGGGGACAAAGATGGTTGATGCATTTGGCATCCCAGAACGATTCTTTCACTTTGAATTTTTTCGTACTTATCCAGACGGCGCACTTATGCCGTTGGAAGTCAATATGCGGCCACCTGGAGGACCGACAATTGATATGTTTAATTATGTCAATGATTTTGATATTTTCAGAGAATATGCCTCGATTGTGACAGCAGATCATTTTCAGGCCCCCATTCGCCGTCTCTACAATTGCGGCTATGTTTCACGCAAATACGATAAACATCACTATACACGTTCAGCGGAAGAACTTCGTGAAGAACTAGGCTCAGCGCTAATCGCAATTCAAACGATTCCAGGTATTTTTTCAGCGATTTTAGGCGACGAAGGGTACTTAATTCGTTATCCAGAGATAGACGACCTATTTGCAGCAATTCAACTCATTCGAGAAAAGGAGGACTAACCTCATCCAAGCTACTATTTTATGACAGTCCTAAGAGAATCGGAGGAAATTCACTATGACCAATGATACACGTTCTTTTTATAGCCAAACACTCCAGAAGGAAATGCTTTTTCAAAAATATGGGTACGCTGGCAAACCAATTTTGGTGTTTCCTTCATCAGGTGGAAGCTCCTATGAATTCGCAGATTTTGGTATGATTGATGCTTGTCGTCCATTTATTGATCGCGGGTTGATTCAATTTTATACTGCAGATTCTTATGACAATGAATCTTGGTTAAATTTGGCGAAATCTGGACAGGAAAAAGCGGAAGCTCATAGCCGTTATGAAGCCTACATTTTGCATGAACTGATTCCTTATATTGCTTATGAATGCAACTGGTATGGCAAGATTGGTGTGACTGGTTGTAGTATGGGGGCCTTCCATACAATCAACTTTGCTTTACGTCATCCAGATGTCTTTGATGTGAGCATTGCAATGAGCGGTGTCTACGATGCGCGCTTTTTTACAGGGGAGTTTGAGGAAAATTTAGCCATCTATTATCAGTCGCCAATTGATTATCTCACGCAAATGGATGACCCATGGTATCTCGAACAGTACCGCCAAAATACCTTTGTTGTTGCAGTAGGTCAAGGCGCTTGGGAAGGTCCCCATATTGCCGATACCAAAAGATTGGAGCAAGTATTCAATCAAAAGGGCATTCCAGGCTGGTTTGATTATTGGGGACCAGATGTTGCCCATGATTGGCCTTGGTGGCAAAAACAGTTGCCCTACTTTTTAACTGCACTAACTGATCAAGGAATCTTATAAGCACTAAATCCAATAAAATAGGACCTGTACGTCAAATAGCCCAAGCTCTATACTAGAGTTGGGAGTATTTGACGTTTTTCATTCGATGAAGATTTTCTGTACCCATTCGCTCCATTGTTGGTGGTTCTGATTCAAAAAAATAGGTTGGCTGGGTAAAGAGAAGAAGCGAAGCGACTCTTGACTCAGTCAATCTATTCTTTTACCCTATGTAACCACAGAGATGACCCTCTTCTCATCAGAAAATGTTCTTAGGTCTCCGTGGAAAAACCGAATGCCAAAAATTCCCCAAAGTGATCCGCCCAATATTTTTCAAAATGCTGTTCATCAGCCAAAATTCTTAACCAGAGAGAATCCATTGGTTGCCCCTGTCTAATCAATGTTTGGTAGTACCATAATGAACTATCAATATACGCTTGATCGCTATTTTTCGCTAACAATGCTTGATCAACTTCATTGCCCTCAGCTGTTCCTACTTGAATATAAACTTTGGTATCTTCCTTTAGTGGATGGTTTGCTACAAAATCCAAAAATTCTTCTTCGGAAATCCATGACGCCAATGAGAAAATGCCGAGAGCACCAAATACCTCTGGATAAGCGGATCCCATATAAGCAACAATCAATCCCCCTAGAGAACTTCCTGCACAAAGCGTATTTCTACGGTCAGATTTGGTACGATAATGCTCATCGATAAATGGTTTAATGACGGTCACTACCCATTCGCTGTACGCTTGTCCCTCTCCACCTGAATACCCTAGCAATGCTTGATTTTCTTCCGATAGCGTCCAGGGTGTGTATTCATTAAAACGCTCTTCGCCTGCATTATCGATGGCTACGATCAACATATCTGGAAACATTGCTGCGTGTTTAAGCAATGGAATCAGTTTCCAAGAATGACCTGAATACGCTTCTTTGCTATACAACACATTTTGACCATCTTGCATATAGACCACTGGGTAATTTTTCTCCATATTTTGCTCATAATTTTTTGGAAGCAAGACGCGCACTCGTCTCTTTTTTTGTCCCTGAGCATCAATGAAATAGTGTGTTTTCACTGGTAAATAATTGTGGTGACTTGTCATCAACGAAGTTCCTCCTCAACAGACTTTCCTTCATTTTAACAGGTTTTTCCGAAAGTGACACGGTTTAGAAAATAAAGCACCTACGAATAACAGTATTCGTAGGTGCTTCTTTTAGACTAATAAGGTGTA
The DNA here is from genome assembly GCF_042685105.1 of Enterococcus camelliae. Lineage (NCBI taxonomy): Bacteria > Bacillati > Bacillota > Bacilli > Lactobacillales > Enterococcaceae > Enterococcus > Enterococcus camelliae. The sequence goes on from NZ_JBHUMO010000003.1 coordinate 2,801, forward strand.
TAGCGATTGATTTTCGCTTAAATCAATAAAATTTGGATCAAATCGTTCAATATTTTGGAGCAAAGAATGAATGGCCTCTTTGTGCTTAAGCTGAATTCCAATGACAACCGGTCCTGTTCCACGGTTCACTTTTTTGGTGTATTCAAAACGTGTAATGTCATCTTCAGGTCCCAAAATATCTGTTACAAACTCTCGCAAAGCTCCTGGACGTTGTGGAAAATTCACTAAGAAATAGTGCTTTAACCCTTGATAGATTAGTGAACGCTCATCAATCTCTTCCATTCGACTAATATCATTATTCCCACCACTGATCACACATACCACGGTTTTTCCTTTGATTTCCTCTTTCAGTTGCTCTAAAACCGCAACACTCAAGGCGCCAGCTGGTTCAGCGACAATTGCTTGTTTGCTATAGAGTTCTAGAATTGTCGTGCAGACTTGACCCTCATCAACTGCATACATCTCATCCACATAGGCTTTGACGTGAGCAAAGGTAAGTGGACCAACTTCTTGAACGGCGGCGCCATCGACAAATTTATCGATTGTTGGCAAATGCACAGGATGACCTTCTTCTAATGCTTTTTTCATGGATTGCGCACCTGTTGGTTCAACACCAATCACTTTGATTGTTGGAGTGGTAGCTTTTACATAGGTTGAGATACCACTAATCATTCCGCCACCTCCAACGGCTGCAATCACATAATCCACTTCCAGTTGTTGCTTGGCAGCATCTTGTAGCATTTCAACAGCAAGTGTCCCTTGACCAGCAATCGTATCGGGATGATTAAATGGATCAATAAACGGCAATTGTTGGGTTTCCGCGTATTCTTTAGCCGCCTTTGCCGCTTCGTCGAAGGTATCACCAATCAACTTGACTTCAATTTGGTCGCCCCCAAAAAATTGGACTTGAGAAATTTTTTGATTTGGCGTAGGGGTGGGCATGAAGATAATGCCAGGTATTTTCATCTCCTGACAAGTATACGCGACACCCTGAGCATGATTGCCTGCACTTGCACAGACTACGCCCCGTGCTACTTCGCGAAATGGACGATTTTTAATCGCATAATATGCACCACGTAGCTTAAATGATCGCACTTTTTGTAAATCTTCTCTCTTTAGATACACTTGACAGTCATATTTTTCGGAAAGGTAACGATCGAATTGTAACGGCGTGTGAGTTACTGAGTCATGAATGGTTTCATACGCTTCTTCAATGTCTGTTCTTGTCACTAACGCCTCTTCTCCCGTAGCTTGGTTCGCTGTAGTCACAGACCCTCGCTCCTTCCTAGTTCTAATCTTTCTGATTGACAAAAGGCATCATTTTGCGTAATTCATTCCCAACCGCTTCAATTGGATGACCGGCATTTTTTTCGCGCATTGCATAAAAATTCTTAAATCCATTTTTGTTATCATCAACAAATCCTTTGGCAAATGTTCCATTTTGGATATCTGTCAAAACAGCCTTCATGTTGGCTTTGGTTTGTTCCGTGATAACACGTGGACCAGAAACATAGTCCCCATACTCGGCTGTATTTGAGATTGAATGGCGCATTTGAGCAAAGCCCCCTTCATAAATCAAGTCAACGATTAATTTCATTTCATGACAAACTTCAAAATAAGCTAATTCAGGTTGGTAGCCAGCTTCTACCAATGTTTCAAAGCCAGCTTCGATCATGCTAGTCAACCCACCACATAATACTGCTTGTTCTCCGAAAAGATCGGTTTCTGTTTCTTCTTTAAAGGTCGTTTCTAATACCCCTACACGAGTTGCGCCAATCCCTTTGGCATAAGCAAGTGCCAATTCAGTTGCATCGCCAGTTGCATCTTGGTAAACACCAAATAAAGCTGGCACCGCGAAACCTTGTACAAATGTCCGGCGAACCAAGTGTCCTGGTCCTTTTGGTGCGACTAAAAAGACATCCACATCTGCTGGTGGATTAATTACACCAAAATGAATATTAAATCCATGAGCGAATACAAGCGCATTGCCCGCTTCTAAATTCGGTGCAATTTCTTTTTCGTAAAGGTCACCTTGAATTTCATCAGGTGCTAAAATCATAACAACATCTGCTTTTTTGGCTGCTTCACTAACTTCATAAACTTCAAAGCCATCCTCTTTGGCAGCTTCAGCTGATTTTCCAGGACGAATACCAATGACCACTTGATGCCCATTGTCTCGTAAGTTTTGAGCATGTGCATGTCCTTGGGAACCATAACCAACAATTGCGATGGTTTTCCCCTCTAATTTGTTGGTAGTTACTGATTGATCATAATAAACTTTTGCCATTGTATTTTCCTCCTTAAATTAGCTCTCTCTATTCAAAAAGCATTTCTGCTTAGTGACCTCTTGTAAAACCAGTTGCTCCCGTCCGCGCCAGTTGCTTAATTCCATAAGGTGCAACAACTTCGACAAACGCTTGAATCTTTTCACTCGTCCCGACTACCTGAATGACGATTGTTTTTGAACTTACATCAATTACATTGGCTCGGAATGGCTCAATCATGGAAAAAATTTCTGCTCTCACTGATGCAGGAGCATTCACTTTGACAAGCGCCAGTTCTCTTTCAACATGGCTTTCTTCTGTGATATCGGACACCTTAATGACGTCAATTAATTTATTTAATTGCTTAAGCACTTGCTCTGCTTCGGCTAAATGATCCACTTGAATAACAATAGTGATTCGAGAAATCTGATCATTTTCCGTATGACCGACTGAGATGCTTTCAATATTTACTTGCCGGCGACTAAGGACCCCACTAAAACGATTAAGTACACCACTCGTATTATTGACTGTTGCTGTGATAATCCGTCTCATTTTAGTCCACCCCCAGCATTTGATGATTGGCTTTTCCAGCAGGTACCATTGGTAAAACATGCTCTGTTGATGACACGACCACTTCAATCACTGCTGGTCCATCATATGCAAGTGCTTCTTCTAACTCTGTTTCAAAGGTTGCTGGATTGGTCAATCGACTTCCTTTGATTCGATAAGCTTCTGCCAACTGAACAAAATCTGGTTGTTCATCAAAGGTTGATTCCGATTTCCGTCCACCAAAAAAGCTCTCTTGCCACTGACGAACCATTCCTAAAGAATGATTGTTGAGTAACACTACTTTGATTGGTAACTGATAGTGGTTTAAAATTGCGAGTTCTTGGTTTGTCATTTGAAAACCACCATCTCCTACAAATAGAATGACTTCTTTGTCTGGTTGACCAATTTTTGCACCAATGGCGGCCGGAATACCATATCCCATCGTGCCTAAGCCACCACTCGTAACCAACTGATTCGCATAGTGAAATGGATAGAATTGCGCAGCCCACATTTGATGTTGACCCACATCCGTCACCACAATTGCTTCCCCTTTTGTCAACTCCCCAATTTTTTCAATCACGCGTTGAGGCTTAATTTCAGCTTTTTGTTCACGGTCAAAGGTAAAGGGATGGCGTTCTTTACGTAACGCATTTAATTTCAACCAATCCACTTTCGGCTCTATCGAAACAGCTGTTGCTAATAAAGCATTCAACGTTTCCTTGACATCTGCCACAATCGGAATATTGGTTGCAATCACTTTACCAATTTCAGCTGGATCAATATCCACATGAACCACGGTTGCATTCGGTGCAAACTCTTTGGGCGCACTTGCTAAACGGTCATCAAAACGTGAACCAAAATTTAGCAACAAATCACAATCAGTTAATGCCATATTTGCGGCAAATGAACCGTGCATTCCTCCCATTCCTAAAAAGAGCGGATGATCATTGGGCAGAACCCCCAAGCCCAATAAAGTCGCCAATGTTGGCAATTGATACCGTTCCACAAAAGCTTGTAATTCTTCAGTCGCCTGAGCATGAAGCACCCCTGCCCCCACAAGAACAAGTGGTTTTTTGGCCACTTTTAACGCTTCCATCACTTTTTTCACTTGTAGCTGATTGGGCTGCATAGTTGGTTGATAACTGGGCAAAAATACTTCCTTGACCACTTCTGGTGTTGTTTGGGCAATCGTCATATCTTTTGGCAAATCAATCACTACTGGTCCTTTGCGGCCAGTCGTCGCTAAGTGAAAGGCTTCTTTAACAATTCGTGGCAAATCCTCGACAGCTCTTACTTGATAATTGTACTTGGTGATTGGCATGGTAATCCCGGTAATATCCGCTTCTTGAAAGGCATCTTTTCCAATGCCAGGCGTTGCAACTTGACCGGTAATCACGACCATTGGTACTGAGTCACTCATTGCATCGGCTATTCCGGTAATCGCATTGGTTGCTCCGGGACCACTGGTAACTAGAACCACACCTGGTTTTCCAGTAACTTTGGCATACCCCTCTGCGGCATGTGTGGCCCCTTGTTCATGTCGAGTGAGGATATGCTTAATTCCTTTGTAAGAATACAGTGCATCGTAAAGTGGCAAAACTGCCCCGCCTGGATAGCCAAAAATGTACTCTGTTCCTTCTGCTTTTAAGCTATCCAAAAGTATCTCTGCACCGGATTTTGTTTGATTTTGCTGATCCATTGTTGGCCTCCTTTAATCAATTAAGTCCTCAGGTAACTGCATAATGCCCCCAGTATGTGCTGATGTGACAAGAGCAGTGTATCGTGCCAGCCATCCTGACTTCACTTTTGCTTTGAATTTTGGTACTTGATCCATGCGTTCTGCGATTTCTTCATCCGTCAAGGCTACATTCAACGTCCGATTAACCAGATCAATCGTAATGTCATCCCCATCTTTGATTGCAGCAATTGGTCCACCCGCAGCAGCCTCTGGTGAAATGTGTCCGATAGCTATTCCTCTAGTTGCACCAGAGAAGCGACCGTCCGTAATCAAGGCTACATCTTTCCCTAAACCACGCCCAACGATACTTGAGGTTGGTGCAAGCATTTCGGGCATACCTGGTCCACCTTTTGGTCCTTCATAGCGAATGACGACAACATGTCCTTTTTGAACAGTATGGTTGTCAATCGCGGCAACGGCTTCGTCATGTGAGCTAAAACAAATGGCTTTTCCTTTAAATACTTTGATAGAGGGATCAACTCCACCAACTTTTATCACACTGCCTTTAGGAGCAATATTGCCATATAAAATAGACAAACCACCAACAGGACTATAGGGATTTTCTTTTGGATGAATCACTTCAGCATTTTTGATTCGTGCTTCTGCCACATTTTCGCGAATGGTTTTTCCTGAAACCGTGATTCGATCAGGATGAATACATCCGTCAATCGAAACCAATTCGTGAATAATCGCGGAAACGCCTCCCGCTTCATGAACATCGTGCATGGAATATTGAGAAGACGGAGCAATTTTTGATAAATATGGAACTCGCTTGGCAATTTCATTAATTTCTTCTAAGTGGTAATCAATTTCCGCTTCATTGGCGATGGCAAGTGTATGAAGAACCGTATTTGTCGATCCTCCCATCGCCATATCTAGGGCAAATGCATCATCGATTGCTTCTTTGGTTACAATATCACGTGGTTTAATCTGTTTTTTTACTAAATCCATTAGGTGGAAAGCCGATTGACGGACAAGCTCTCTCCGTTCGTCAGATACAGCTAAGATTGTTCCATTTCCCGGTAAGGCCATTCCTAAAATTTCCATTAGGCAGTTCATTGAGTTTGCGGTGAACATCCCGGCACATGATCCACAGGTAGGGCAAGCATTTTGTTCCAATGCTTTAAATTCTTCTTCGGTCATTTGACCGTCTTTAAACGCCCCTACTGCTTCAAACATTGTCGATAATGTCGCAGTATGGCCTCTTGGATCCACGCCCGCTTTCATCGGTCCTCCTGAACAAAAGATGGCTGGAACATTGGTCCGCATGGCAGCGAGTAACATGCCGGGTGTGATTTTGTCACAGTTTGGAATATAAAAGACCCCATCAAACCAGTGTGCATTGATGACCGTTTCAGCTGAATCAGCAATTAGTTCACGACTAGGTAGTGAATACCGCATTCCGATATGCCCCATCGCAATACCATCATCGACACCAATCGTATTGAACTCAAATGGAATTCCTCCTGCTTCTCGAATGGCTTGCTTCGCGACATCTGCTAATTCTCGTAGATGAACGTGTCCTGGTACAATGTCAATGTAAGAATTACAAATCGCAATAAATGGTTTTTGCATGTCGCGGGCACTCTTCACTTGGCCGGTTGCATACAGTAAACTTCTGGCAGGTGCTGCCTCAATTCCTTTTTTAATTTGGTCACTTCGCATGTCTCTCTCTTCCTTTCCTCACTTAACAAAAAAAGCACCCCACAAACATTTGTGGGATGCTGTCAGTCAGAATCCCATCAAAAGCGAAATAGGACTCGAACTGTTTCAGAAAAAATCTGATAAACATTCTAAGCCCTGGTGCTAATTAATAAGATAATGACTGATTCAACTTTTGGATACTTATTCATAGCCCCTGCTCCTAACTAGTTTTTTCTAACTGTTTGAATTATCTGTCAATTTGTAAGTTGTTGTTAGTTTATCGATTCTTCCTAACAAAGTCAACTCTTTTTTTCATTTTATTTTAAAAATATTTTAATCTTGCTCTAAAATAACTAATACTATTCGGATATACTTTGGAATGACTAAAAAATACTTGCCTACAAATTTTCAAAAAAAATAATCACCTCCACTTTTAGTGAGAATGATTATTTTTTAATGCTTTCGTTTCTTCAATCGGTTGTTAAGGTAATTTTACAATCCGTTTCGATTTCTTCTGAGAAAGCTGTCAATAATTGTTCGGAAAGAGGGCCAATCGTTCCATCGCCAATTGTCACGTCGTCAATCTGACCAATGGCGGTGATTTCCGCTGAAACACTGGAAATAAAGGCTTCATCTGCTGCTTTTAATTCTGCTAGTGTAAACGGACGCTCTTCAAAAGGGATCCCCTGTTTCTTTGCTAACTTTAAGATGACTTGACGAGTAATGCCATTTAAAATATACTCATTCGCTGGATGTGTAATTAATTGACCGTCCTTGATGATTGATACATTCGAATGTGAGCATTCCGTAACCGTCTCTGGTAATCGATAAAAAATGGCCTCTTTAGCTCCAGCTTTCGCGGCTTGATTGGTTGCCATCAAATTTCCTAATAAATTCAGACTCTTAATATCACAATGCAGCCAGCGTGTATCGGGAACCGTAATGGTCTTAATGCCTTTGCGATGCTCAGCTAGTTGACGGGGGGCGACCATCGTTGTTGCCATAATTGTTGGGGTTATATTTTCAAGATAGACATGGTTCCGTGGCGCCTGTACGCCTCGAGAAACTTGGAAATAAATCATTCCGGTGTCCAAATGATTGGCAGCAATCAGCTCAGTGAACCACTCATGAAACATTTCCTGAGGATAAGGAATCAATAAATCAATTTTTTTGGCACTTCGGTAGAGCCGATCCATATGTTCTTGGAACGTAAAAAGTTTGCCTTGGTACACTCGCAGTGCTTCATAAATGCCATCGCCAAATTGATAGCCCCGATCTTCAATATCCACTTTTGCATCAGATCGATCAATAATCTGTCCGTTCAGTAAAACCTTCATCACAGTCACCCTTTCTCTATCTGTTTCATTATGCGCTCGATTTTAATAGTCTTCAATGGTCTTACGGTCATGAATGCGACTTTTTTTCCCAATCCGGGCAGCCATTTCTTGATTGATTTCGTCCAAGGTCACTCCTTTTTCGACCAATAGCACGAACAAATGATAGAGCAAATCACTGGTCTCACTAATTAATTCGGTTTGATCATTTTTTGCCGCAATCACTACTTCCGTCGCTTCTTCACCGACTTTTTTTAGGATTTTGTCTAACCCTTTTTCAAAAAGATAGGAGGTATATGACCCTTCTTTCGGATTGTTTTTACGATCCAAAATTTCTTGGTATACTTCTTCAGGTATTGTCATGGTTGTTTCCCCTTTCATCCACCAATGTACGATAAAAACAGCTATGTTCACCGGTATGACACGCAGCACCGATTTGTTTCACCACTGCTAACAACGTATCCGCATCACAGTCTACTTTCATTTCCTGTAAGTATTGAAAATGTCCGCTTGTTGCTCCTTTGTGCCAGAGTTCTTGACGACTACGCGACCAATACCACATTTGTCCTGACGCTAGTGTCTTTTTGAGGCTCTCTTCGTTCATATAGGCCAACATCAAGACTTCCTTGGTCTCCACGTCAGTGACAATCACAGGTAGCAAGCCTTGTTGTTTTGAAAATGCTAATTCATCTAACTTCATAGGTCACCTCTTTATAAGCGAACAGGGATTCCTGCATCAGCTAATGTTTGTTTGGTTTCTGCGATACTTAATTCTCCATAATGAAAGATACTTGCAGCCAAGGCAGCTGTCACAGGTGTTTGCTGAAAAACATCGACAAGGTCTTGTTCTTTCCCTGCGCCACCAGATGCAATCATCGGTACTGAGACAACCTCCCCAATGGCTTGGTATAAGGCACAATCATAACCAGATTTGGTTCCATCTTTGTCCATTGAAGTCACAAGTAGTTCACCTGCACCCAAAGAAACCACTTTTTTGGCCCATTCAATTGCATCTATGCCCGTATCTTCGCGTCCACCGGTCACAAATACATGCCATGAATGACCGACACGCTTGGCATCAATCGCCACAACAATGCATTGATTACCAAATTTTTCCGCTCCTTGACGAATCAAGTCCGGGTCATGAACAGCCGCTGAATTAATTGCAACTTTATCTGCACCTGCTTTTAACATACGATTCATGTCCTCAATCGTGCGAATCCCCCCACCAACTGTGAACGGGATAAACACTTGATTGGCTGTTTGTCGAACAACTTCCACCATTGTCTCTCTTTTTTCGTGCGTCGCGGTAATATCCAAAAACACCAATTCATCGCACCCTTGTTCATAATAGGCTTTCGCAATTTCTACTGGATCACCGACATCCGTTAAATCCACGAAGTTAATGCCTTTCACCACACGTCCATCGGTTACATCCAAACAAGGAATCATTCGTTTGGCCAACATCGCATGCACCCCCTCAGACTAATTTTTTTGTTCAACTGCTTGCATTTCCTCTAACGATATCTTTCCCTCATAAAACGCCTTGCCAATGATGGTCCCTGCCACACCAATTTTTTGTAATTCGACAAGGTCAGACACTGCATGCACACCACCCGATGCAATAATTTTACAATTGGGAACCGTTTCGACCAATCGTCGGTAATGCTCAAAATTGGGCCCTGTTAAGGTACCATCTTTGGCAACATCGGTATAGATAATGGTCTGCACACCCATCGCAACCATTTTTTCTGCTAATGTCAGATACGAGACTTGACTGACCTCCAGCCATCCTTCTGTGGCAACGAGACCATTTTTGGCATCAATCCCGATAACAATCTTTTCCGGCCCAAATGCCGCCAATGCTTCCTTCACAAATGTAGGTGATTTCACAGCCATTGACCCGATAATGACACGATCAATTCCAGCGGCTAAATACGATTGAATCTGTGCAAGCGTTCGAATGCCGCCCCCCACTTCCACACGCATCTTCGCATGGACTTTGATTTGGGCAATTAAATCTGCATTCACCGCTTTGCCTTCAAGTGCGCCATCCAAATCAACCACATGCAGATAGCTCAACTTTGCTTGTCCAAAGATTTCCGCCTGTGCAATGGGGTCTTCATGAACAACGGATGCTTTTGCAAAATCGCCTTGATAAAGACGAACAGCCTTGCCTGCTTTTAAATCAATTGCTGGTAATAGTTGCATCAACATACTCCTTAAAATTTAATAAAATCTTTTTCCCTGCTTCTCCTGATTTTTCAGGGTGAAATTGGGCCCCAAAAACATTTTTTGTTGAAATCATGGCTGGAATTGTCATGGAATACTCACAAGTTGCTCGTAAATAGTCTTTGGGCACATCGGTATAATAACTATGAACAAAATAAACATACTCATCCTGAACGCCTTTGGTCAACGCATCCTCCGCTACTATATCTAGTTGATTCCAACCCATATGAGGTACTGGACTACCAGGTTGGGCTGGAATTGGTCGACAAACGCCAGGAATAAGGCCTAATCCTTGTGTATACGTATGCTCCTCACTTCCTTCTAAAAGCAATTGCATGCCCAGACACACACCCAACAACGGTTTCCCCTGGTTCACTTGTTTTTTTAGTTCCGTAATCAATCCGCGCTGTTGCAACTCGGCCATTGCTAGTGGAAATGCCCCCACTCCTGGCAGGATTAACCCATCTGCCTGTTGAATTTCTGCCAAATCACTCGAAAGCTTCGCGTCCATCCCAATCGCCTGTAACGCTCGTAAGACATTACGCGTATTTCCTGCATCATAATCAATGACGATAATCATCACAACACCCCTTTGGTGGAATTCACTCCCTTGATTTCTGGGTTCAACGTAATTGCTTCGCGAAACGCTCGTCCTGTTGCTTTGAACAAGCTTTCGATTTTATGGTGCGTATTTTTTCCATGAATAATTTTCAAGTGCAAATTCATCTGAACGTTAAACGCCAAAGCTTGAAAAAATTCTTCTGCTAGCTCGGTATCAAACAGACCTAATTTAGGGTTGTCGAAGGTGGCGTCAAATACCAAATAACTGCGCCCCGATAAATCGAGACTCGCCATCCCCAATGTCTCATCCATCGGCACAAAGGAAGTCCCGTACCGATTGATGCCTGCCTTTTCACCCAGCGCCTCACGAATGGCCAACCCCAATGCAATCCCGACATCTTCTACCGTATGATGACTGTCGACATCCAAATCTCCTTTTGCGTTTACAATCAAAGATAGTCGCCCATGCCGAGCAAATAACGTAAGCATGTGATCAAAAAAACCAACGCCAGTCGAAATTTCTACTGGTTCTTGTGCATCAAGATTGATGGCTAATTGAATCGTTGTTTCAGAAGTTGTTCGTTCAATTTTTGCTGTTCTCATACTCTTCCTCCCGTTTTTCAATGGCTTTGGCATGTCCTTGCAAGGCTTCTTTATACGCCAGAGCTTTAATATGTGGTGCCGCAGCCAAGGTTGCTGCTTGACTATACGAGGTGTATTGCATTCGTTTCACAAAATCATACACGCCCAAAGGAGAGGAAAAACGAGCCGTCCCACTGGTTGGTAACACATGGTTGGTTCCTGCAAAATAGTCCCCAATTGGTTCACTGGTGTAACGACCTAAAAACACCGAGCCCGCATGTTTCACTTTGCCTAAATAGTGAAGCGCATCTGCCACTTCAATTTCTAGATGTTCAGGTGCCACTTCATTCATCAAGTCAAACATTTCATCAAAGGATGCGGCCAAAATAATCCGACCATTTGCTTCAATCGAAGCCCGCGCAATGGCTTCCCGAGGTAATTCTCTTAATTGTCGTTCGACTTCTTCTTCAACTGCATCTGCTAACTCTGAGGAAGTAGTGACTAGAATCGCCCGTGCGTGACGGTCATGTTCTGCTTGAGATAACAAATCGGCTGCGACAAATACTGGATTAGCAGTGGCATCCGCAATCACACCTACTTCAGAAGGACCGGCAATCATATCAATTCCGACCTGGCCAAAGACTTGTTTTTTTGCCGTTGCCACATACTGATTCCCCGGACCCACAATCTTATCAACGCGAGGAATGGATTTTGTTCCGTATGCTGCGGCCGCAATACTCTGTGCGCCTCCCACTTGATACACGCAATCGACCCCTGCTAGTTTTGCTGCTACCAATATAGCTGCATTAAACACACCGTTTTTGGGTGGGGGGGTTAGCATAATGATCTCTTCCACCCCGGCTAGTTTTGCAGGTAAGGCATTCATCAGGACACTCGAAGGATAAGCAGCTGTTCCTCCAGGGACATAAATGGCTACTCGCTCCAAAGGCAACACCCGCTGCCCTCGAATAACCCCCTCACTTGGAAAGTCAGCAAATCCTTCTTCGACCTGATGCACATGATAAGACAAAATGTTTTGTTTGGCCGCTTCCAACGCTTGCAAGACTGCAGGTTCAATCCGATCAAATGCTTCTGCGATGGTTTCTTCTGCTACCTGAAGCTGCGTCAAAGTGACCCCATCAAACTCATTGGTATAGGCAATCAGAGCTTCATCGCCTTCTTGCCGTACTTTTTCGAGAATCGCTTGGACTTGTTTTTCCACATCATTGGCTTGCTCAAAACGGAGCAACTGTTCTCTTCGTAATTCTTGGGCGATCTGTTGGACACTACCGGTTAATCGTTTCATTCATGTTCACCTGTTCCTTTCCGACCAACTTCTCAAGTTGATTCATCAATAGCATGATTTGCGGATTACTTTTTAAAGCGGCCTTATTGACAATTAGACGAGCAGAAATGCGGCAAATGTCTTCCACAATCGTCAACCCGTTTTCTTTTAGTGTATTGCCTGTTTCAACAATATCCACAATCGCATCCGCTAAATGGAGAATAGGAGATATTTCAACCGATCCTTCAATTTTGATGATCTCAACATCCTCGTTTTTTTGATTAAAATGCGTACTCGCGACAATCGGATATTTAGAAGCAATTCGCTTCCGCCGATGATTTTTCGGATCATAATCTGGAGTCGAGGCCACCGAAAATTTGCAAACGCCAATATTTAAATCCAGCATTTCATAATAGCCATAAGGGTGCTCCAATAAGACATCTTTCCCCACTACTCCTAAATCAGCAACACCGTGCCGCACATAGGTCGTTACATCCACTGCTTTCACCAAGAGAAAGCGAAAGTGCCCATCTGGACTTTCAAAAATAAGTTTGCGCTTTTTGTCTTTCATAAAGTCCATATCGAATCCAGCTTGTTCAAATAATTTGACGGTATCTTTTTCCAATCGTCCTTTTGTCAGCGCAATGGTCATCGGCTTAGTCATGGTTGATCCCTTCTTTCACAAATTGCTGATCCGTTAAAAACCAAACTTCCTGATACCCCCATCGTTTGGCAAAGGAGCGTGTCTCTTCTGCCGTATCAAATAAAGAGAGCTCTACTCCTGGTTCAACAAGTGCCGCAGCTTGCTCAGCAACGGAAGCATCAAAATGAACCAAGATTTTTTGTCCTTGTGGTTTTTCATGATGACGATACAATGCGTCAAACACAGCCTCCAAATTCATCGCCCAACCCACCGAATTCGTCTGCTCCATATCGAAACGCTGGAACAAGTAATCATAACGCCCACCACTTAAAAAATTTTCTGGAATGCCTTCACTAAAACTAGAAAATAGAATGCCCGTATAGTAATCCATGACCCCTACCATGCCCAAATCGACACGCAATTTCTTTTGAATTGCCTCAGGAAACAACGCAACCAAAGCTTCAATTTCAGCTAAATCAGTCAAAATTGGATGCTGCTTGGGCAACAAATCCTTGGCTTTGGCCAAAGTTGGCCCCACTTCACCGAATAGTTTGGGCAAAGCAATCAGGAACGCTGAGACGGGGCTTGGGTGGGCAGTTGCCACTTGGTAACAATCACTAATGCTTTTGTTCAAAAAATGAATTTTCAACGCCTCGGCTTCTTTCGTTGAAAAAGCAAGCTCCTGCACAATCTTTTCAAAAATCCCAGCATGGCCAATCTCAATGGAAAAATTAGGAACATTTAACGAGCGTAGCACGAATTCGGCAGTCAAGATTGCCTCAAATTCAGCCTTTATTGAAGGAAAACCGATGATTTCTACCCCAGCTTGCGTAAATTCATTCTGCAATCCCTTCATTTCATCATGGTAACGAAAAACTTTGCCACTATATGAAAGCTTCAATGGCAACTCCACTTTTGTCGAAGCGACGACTCGCCCGACTGGTAACGTCATATCAGGCCGTAAAGTCAACATGCGCCCTTGATTGTCAAAAAAGCGATACAAATCATCTTGGTTGCGCTCATCTTCAAAGACTTCAGCAAATTCAATGGTCGGTGTTTCTATTCTTTGAAATCCCCGCTTGGATAACAGCTGATTGACTTGAACTTCTAATTGGTAGACCCCGGCCGCTCGACGGAACAGTTTGTCATGTGTACCGGCTGGTAACTGTTTTTTTCTCATACGTTTTGTTCCTCTTCTATGATGTTCTTTAGGACTGTTGCCACTTGCACCATCTCTTCATCTGTGCCAATGGTAATCCGCAAATAGTTCGCAATTCGTTGCTTATCTGGAAAGTAACGCACAAAGATACGAGCTTCCTTTAGCTTGTCAAAAAAAGTTTTCGCAGAAATCAAAGGATGCGTTGTTAAAACAAAGTTCGTTTGGCTCGGAATGGTCGTAAAGCCCAGTTGTGCAAGTGCCTGACAGAATTGCTCCCGAGTGGCACAAATTTTTTGATTGATTCGTTGATAGTATTCAGTATCTTGCGTTGCCGCAGTCGCCAAACGTTCAGCAATCATATCAACCGCATACGGATTGTAAGAATTTTTCACCGCTTGGATGACACCTGTTAAACGTTCACTACCGATACCATAACCGACACGTAAACCAGCCAATGATGCATCTTTGGAGAAAGTACGTGTCACATATAGATTCTCATACTTTGCGACCAACGGAATCACACTTTCTCCACCAAAAGATTGGTAAGCTTCATCGACAATGATGACTCTATCAGGGTAGCGTTGGAGCAGTGCTTCGATTTCTGTTACTGTTTTGCCCTTCCCTGTTGGTGCATTGGGATTGGCTAATACAACTCCACCTAGTTGGTTTGGCAAAGCAGCTAAAGCAAATGAAAAATCTTTTTCTAGCGGTACTTCTTGATAAGGAATATGGAATAACTCACACCAGACAGGATAAAACCCATAGGTCAAATCAGGAAAGAAAATTGGTTGTTCACTTTGGAAAAAACTTTGAAATGCCAATGCCAAAATATCATCACTACCATTACTTGTGGTCACCCACTGGCTAGGAATATGATGCTTTTGCGCCAAGGCGTCCACCAAAGATTGATTGGCCAAAGAAGAATAATAACGCAAGTTTGCCACATCAAAGGTTTGCCACGCTTTTGTTACAAGCGGTGAAGGTGGATAGGCATTTTCATTGGTATTTAATTTGATAATACCTGTTAACGCTGGTTGTTCTCCAGGAACATAGGGTTGAATTTTTCGTAAACCTTTCATGGATTGTTCCTCCTTTTTGTCGAAAAATCTGTTAAATAAAAAAAAGCCCCTAGCACATATGCTAGAGGACGAAAATCGTGGTTCCACCTCTGTTTGCTCATTCCTCACGAAAGAAGCCTCAGAAAGTTTGCGCTGATAAAAGGCAACAAACTCTAGTGATAACGGCACTACCGGTCATTCCTACTAAGTCACCTTTTCAGAAGAACACTCAAGAATGTGTAGTCATCTTTCTCGTACTCTTTCTCATCGACCAAGAGCTTTCTGAAACTACCAAAGACGTTTTTTTCTCTCATCGTTTTCTTATATTTATCCAATATAATAAGATTATTACCCTTGATTTGCAAGCAAAAGATGCAATTTTCTTAAAATAAGCTATAATTTATGACATAATTAATGAGAATAGCATGAAAAGGAAGGTACCGCGATGAACTATTACGACCAACATTTACACACGCATTTTTCTTACGATTCCGAAGCAGACTTTGTTCCCTACCTTGAGGCCTTTGACGGCATGGTGGTTACAACAGAACATTTTGACCTTGCCAATCCTGTGACCCACCAAGATGATGCACCCGACTATCAGGCTTATTCCCAAACGATTGATGAATTAAAGAAAACCTATGGCAATCGGATCCTCAAGGGCATCGAGATTGGGTATATTGCTTCTGAAAAAGAACGAATACTTGCTTATTTAGCAGACAAAACCTATGATATCAAATTGCTAAGCGTCCATCATAACGGACAATTTGACTATTTGGACGATTTCGTAGCAGACATGAATCCGCAAGAAATCATCCCAGCCTATCTTTCACAACTGGAAGAAGCAGTCGCAACCATTCCTGCAAATGTTTTTGCGCACTTTGATTATGGCTTTCGCTTATTCAACTTATCTGTGTCAGACTTACAAACGTTTGAACCCCACCTTACACGACTTTTCCAAGCCGTCATCGCTCATGATCTCGCTTTTGAGGTGAATGCCAAAAGTGCCTATCTCTACAACAATCTTGCCCTGTATGACTATGCAATTGATCTTTATCAAGCGCTCGGTGGTACCTTATTTACCATTGGATCAGACGGACATAAACTCGCACATTTTCGACTCCATTTCGATGACCTTTTTGACTTGCTTCATCAAAAGGGCATCACGGAATTAGTCACGTATCAAAATGGCAAACCAACCATGGTAAAATTTTAACAATAAAAAATGTACGCCTTTGTTTGCCCAAACGTGGCCAATCATTGGCGTGCATTTTTTTGTTTGAAATCGACTAATGCAATGTTTTTTTCAATGTGACACAAGCGATGCCATCTTCTTGATAGACTTGTCCTTCTCGTTGATACCCAAAGGTTTCATAAAATGCTGCGGCTGTGATTTCCGCGTGAAGTTCAACCGTTTGAGCCCCTGCCTCACTTGCATAATTTTCTAATGATTGAACGACCGTGCGACCAAATCCCCGTCCGCGAAAGGCCTTAGTAGTTGCTACTCGACTAATCCGAACCGTTTGTGAATTGATCACCAACAACCGAGCAGTAGCGATTGGCTTTTCCCCTTGAAACAACACACTATAAATCGTGTTTGGACCATCTTGATCATCGAATTCTACCGATTGATTGATTCCCTTTCCAAGCACAAAAATGGCATAACGAAGATAGTGACTGGCAGCTTTTAAATAAGGGGCATTTCCCACGGCTACCGAATGGACTGTGTTCCGATAGACGCTTTGTTTTTCTTCGCTTCGTGCCACCCATTCTTCTCTTAAAATCCCATATTTAAGCGAATCAAAAAATTGATTTTGCCAGAAACGAACCTTGCGAACTCGTGCTTCTAGGCTCATACCTACTTTTTCTCCCAGTTTTTGCATACCGATATTTCCAGACCAAGTCGTAAAACCAATCGTTTGCAGATGCAAGAAACGGCCAAATAATTCCGTTAGCCATTGTTCTAAGGCTTGGGTTCCCACACCATATCCCCAATAGGAATGATCGTAAATCACAATGCCCATATCCAACCAACGGCGTAGCTGACCATCTTCCCAATAAGCCGTCACAATCCCAACCAGTTTGTCATCCACCACAATCGCTTTGCGTAGTGGATTGTCTACACTGTCTTTCCCCCAACCAGTTGCAAAAGTTTCCCAGGACAGAATTGGATCTTTAAAATAAGGCCCATCCCATTTCTTCCATTCCAAATCAGCGGTTGGTCCTTGACTAATCGCCCAAAGCTCCGCCAAGTCAGCTTGTTGAATACTCTTTAACCGTACCTTCATTTGTCGTTGTTCCTTTCCTACTCGTGCACTGTATGATAAAGCTGCTACTAACTGACCATTCAACAGCGTCGCTACTTCCTTCGTACCTTAGCATTTCACTTATTGCGTTACGCGTCAATTAACCAATGGAAAACTGGCATGCAAGCCATTCGCACTTTCTTGTCAGCCGAACATCTTTTTCAAAAAAATACCGCAACGAGACGCCTCGATGTTGAGTCCTTTTCCCTATGTAAAAACCAGCAGAAAAACGCAATTTTGGTCGACAAGTATGCTCGTCACGTTCACTTTTCTTGCCCTTAGTTTACCGTTTTTTTATCGTAAATCCTAGTATGAATGAATAATCCAGAAAAAAACATTTGACAAAAAGGAGAATTCAGCATATGATTCTAACCATAATTTAATTTAAAAAAAGCGAACAAAAGAGAAGTAACATAAGTTGGGCTTTTTCAAGAGAGCTGCCACTGGTGAGAATGCAGCAAAAGCACGTTATGCGAATGGACTTTTGAGTAAAATGCTGAATGCAAAGCTAGTAGGTGTTTTCGGGTACTCCCGTTATAGAGAAAGACTATTGTTGGATAGTTGAGTAGAGGAGATTGTTGCCCTTTTTGTTTATTTGGCAAACAGTCAATTGAGGTGGCACCGTGTATGCATATACGCCCTCAGGGAATCAAAGTGATTCCTTGAGGGCTTTTTTGTGTTCATTTGACGAAAGGATGAAGCATATGAGAAAAATAAAAGAATTGATGAGTGATTGTTGTACCCCTGTTTCCATGTATCTACGTATTTCGGGAAATAACAAAAGTTTACTGGAAAGTATTCCCCGCGATCGTGAGGATGGACGGTACTCCATCGTTGCAATAAACCCCGTCCACCATTTACAGTACAAAGATAACACGTTTTTCCTTGATGGAACAGCCTATGCTTTCCAAGATCCTTTAAAAGAACTTGAGCGCCTGACCACTACAACTAGCACTCCTTTGCCTGAGTCGTTGCCGTTTCAAGGTGGGGCCATTGGCTATGCCAGTTATGATTTGGCTTTTGTTTATGAAGCAACTCCCTTTATGCCCAAAGATGACTTGCAACTTCCTGAAATGCAGTTTTTCTTATATGAAACCTTCTTAATTTTTGATCATCAAAAAGAAAGCATTACCCTCGTTGCTGGCAATCAATACAGTCACCGAACAGAACAAGCTCTTGATCAAGAATTAATTGCATTAGAGCAAGCACTGTTAACCCCTTCGAAAGAGGAATTACGCGTGCCAACAGTTGAAAAGCTTGCCTTTTCTAGCAATTTTACCCAAGAGGAATTTGAAACGGTCGTGAAAAAAGCCAAGCAGTATATTGAAGATGGGGATTTGTTTCAAGTTGTCCCTTCCCAACGTTTATCCAGTGCGTTCCATGGCTCTGCCTTTGATTATTATCGGCATCTTCGGCTAAGCAATCCCTCTTCCTACTTGTATTTTTTGCCTTTCGATGACGTTACCATTATCGGAAGTTCCCCCGAAAGTCTGGTTCGGGTCAAACAACAGACGGTCACCACCAACCCGATTGCGGGCACGCGGAAACGGGGACAAACCAAAGCCGAAGATCAAGCACTAGCCGATGAATTACTTCACGATGAAAAAGAACGAGCAGAACATCAAATGCTTGTCGATCTTGGACGCAACGATATTGGAAAAGTAGCTGTCAGTGGTTCTGTCCATTTGCCTTTGTTCATGCAAATTGAACGCTATCGCCACGTAATGCACCTAGTCTCGGTTGTCGAAGCGACCTTGGCTGATCAAAAGACAGCAATGGATGCACTCAAAGCTACCTTACCTGCGGGAACAGTCAGTGGCGCACCAAAAATTCGTGCGATGCAACGTATCTATGAATGGGAACCCACACGAAGAGGTTTATACGCTGGGGCAGTTGGCTATCTCTCCCAAGATGGTCAGGCGGATTTTGCGATTGCCATTCGAACAATGGTTTTAAAAGATGGGCAAGCATATGTGCAAGCTGGGGCAGGAATTGTTTACGATTCTCACCCCACAAATGAGTACCACGAAACGTTGCAAAAAGCCAAAGCTTTACTGGAGGTGAAGAGATGATTTTAGTGATAGATAATTATGATAGTTTTACCTACAATTTGGTTCATTTATTAGCCGGTGAAGAGGTGCGTGTGGTACGTAATGATGCCCCTGATTTACTTGAACAAGCGCATCTTGCAGATGGCTTACTCTTCTCCCCTGGTCCAGGCTATCCCAGTGAAGCAGGATTGATGGAGGCTTTGATTGCACGTTATTACCAAGAAAAACCGATGCTCGGTATTTGCTTGGGCCATCAAGCAATTGGTGAAACATTTGGTGCGAGCATTATCCATGCACCCACGATAATGCATGGCAAACAATCCACTATTTTTTGCCAACCAACTGGACTCTTTGAAAACATGGACGCCAAGCAAACGGTCATGCGTTACCATTCCTTAATGATTGATCCTGCAAGTCTACCAAATGAATTGGAAGTGACAGCTACCACAGCGGATGGTCTCATCATGGCCATTCAACATCGAGATTATCCTGTCTATGGTCTTCAGTACCACCCAGAATCAATTGGTACAGACCACGGACAACAGCTCATTCAAACATTTTGTAAGAAAGTAGGAATGTCTCATGCAACCACTCTTTGAAAAAATTTATCAACAACAATCCTTAACACGTGAAGAAATGAAACAGTTGGCTACGGCTATTTTCGACGAACAACTAACCGATGCACAAATCAGTGCGCTATTAATTGCCTTAAAACTGAAAGGCATCACCAGTAATGAATTAACCGGGCTGGCAGAAGTCATGCAAGAACGCGCACAAGCAATGCCCCAAACCTCCCTTGCATTGATGGACAATTGTGGGACAGGCGGCGATCATTCCAACAGTTTTAATATCAGTACCACTAGCGCTTTTGTGCTTGCCGGTGGTGGGATTAAGATGGCCAAACACGGCAATCGAAGCGTATCTAGTCATGCGGGTAGTGCCGATGTATTGGAATTACTCGGTGTTCATTTACAAGCCACCCCAAACGAAATTGATTTTCTTTTACAAGAAGTAGGGATTGCGTTTCTTTTCGCCCCCGCTTTTCATCCAGCAATGAAAGCAGTTATGCCCATCCGCAAACAGTTGGCTACCCCAACTATTTTTAATTTGATTGGTCCGATTATTAACCCCTATCGTTTAGCCACTCAACTTATGGGGACATTTGCTGGGGAAACGCTTGTTGAAACAGCGAAAACACTTGGAAAATTGGGACGGACTCGCGCCATTGTCGTTCAAGGAGCTGGAGGAATGGATGAAGCAAATTTAGCAGGAACCACTCAATTCGCTTTATTCGCAGATGATCAAGTCACCACTCATCAATTTACCCCTGAAGAGGTGGGATTACCACGTGTACCACTCGCAGCAATTCAAAGTGAATCTGTCGTACAGAATAGAGATATTTTGCTTTCCGTGCTCCAAAATGAACCTTCTGTCTATTACGACACCGTTTGCCTGAATGCTGGGTTGGGGTTCTTTGCAAATGGTCTGACATCGGATCTCTTAGCCGGCATTCGACTGGCAAAAGAAGTCATCGCATCCGGTGCGGCTTTTGCGGCCCTGCAATCACTTATCACCCACCAAAAGGAGCTGAATTAATGGATTTTCTAGCAACCATTTTAACCGAAAAGCGAAAAGAAATCGCCCAATTTCCTAGCATAGTTCAGACAACGACACAAACCAAGCGTCCTTCTTTTTATGAATTGGTGAAAAATAACCCTACACATATGCACGTAATTGGTGAAATCAAGCGGGCTTCGCCTTCAAAAGGGGACATCAACCTTGCCGTTGATATCATCACTCAAGCCAAAGCTTACGAAAATGCAGGTGTTAGTGCTATTTCGGTATTAACGGACGCTGTCTTTTTTAAAGGTTCCCTTGAAGACTTACGTATCGTTGCTGCCGAGGTCAATGTCCCGCTCCTGTGCAAAGACTTTATCCTTGATCAAAAGCAACTCCTTCGAGCCCAAGCAGCTGGAGCTAGCATTGTCTTGTTAATTGTCGCGGCTTTACCTCAACACACATTGCAAGAATTGTATCATCAAGCAACGGCCCTTGGTTTAGAAGTCTTAGTAGAAACACATAATGAAGAGGAGTTTCAGCGTGCCAAAGAAATTGGTGCAACCCTCATCGGCGTCAACAATCGTAATTTAAAAACTTTTGACGTCACCATTGAAACCAGTCAACGCTTGAATCCACCAGCAGATGGTGCTATTTACATCAGTGAATCTGGATTTCGAACAGCCCAAGACGTGCAACAAGTTGCCCAAGCTTACCAAGGGATACTGGTCGGGGAAACCTTGATGCGCGCAACTGATATTCAACGAAAGGTCCAAGAATTGCAGGTGAATCGTCCATGACAAAGGTAAAGATATGCGGCCTATCCACTGTTGAAGCCTTAACCTGTGCGATTCAAGCCGGTGCCGATTACTTAGGATTGGTCTTTGCTGAAAGCCCTCGTCAAGTAACCATTGAACAGGCCAGCCATCTCTTGCAACAAGTACCCATTCCCAAAACAGTCCAAACGGTTGGCGTCTTCGTCTCACCAACCCGTCACCAATTACTCGAAACACAGCGCCTAACTGGAATCGACCTTGTCCAAATTCACGGAGAACTTCCAGCGCTTCAAGACCTACCTTTTCCTGTGATACACGCGCAAGCAGCCACCCAAACGCTGAAGCTGGACCCCATAGAAACCGACTATATATTGTTGGATGCACCCGCAACTTCTTACCAAGGAGGAAACGGCAGGCCTTTCGATTGGTCAAGTATTGATCCAACAACTCTTCCTGCTCAAAAACTATGGCTAGCTGGTGGTCTGAATGCAAACAATGTTCAACGTGCCATCCATTACTTTCATCCATTCGTAGTTGATGTATCAAGTGGCGTAGAAACAAATGGTCAAAAAGATTGTCAAAAAATACAGGCATTTTGTCAAAAAGTAAAGGAGAATCCCTATGTATCAAGAACCTAATATTGACGGCTTCTTCGGTGAATTTGGTGGTCAATTTGTCCCAGAAACGCTGATGTACGCTGTAAAAGAACTCAATGACGTCTATGAGGAATCGAAAGTTGATCCCGCTTTTCAACAAGAATTACGCTATTACCTCACTCAATATGTTGGACGCGAAAATCCGCTGTATTTTGCCGAACGCCTAACCAAAAAATTAGGTGGAGCCAAAATTTACCTCAAACGCGAAGACTTAAATCATACCGGTGCCCATAAAATCAACAATGCGATTGGTCAAGTTCTACTCGCTAAAAAAATGGGGAAAAAGAAAGTTGTTGCGGAAACGGGAGCCGGACAGCACGGAGTAGCCACTGCCACTGCCGCCGCACTTTTTGGGATGGAATGTACCATTTTTATGGGGGAAATTGATGTCAAACGCCAAGCTTTGAATGTTTTCCGCATGGAACTGCTTGGCGCCAAAGTCGAAAGTGTCACCTCTGGTAGCAAAACATTAAAAGATGCCGTCAATGAGGCCATACGCTATTGGGTAGCCAATGTTGAAGATACCCATTACGTGATGGGATCGGTTCTTGGACCTCATCCATTTCCTGAAATCGTCCGTGACTATCAAAGCATCATTGGCAAAGAAAGCCGTGCACAAATTTTAGAAGCAGAAGGCAAACTGCCAGACGTCGCCCTCGCTTGTGTCGGAGGTGGAAGCAATGCGATGGGGTTATTCTATCCCTTTATTGAAGATGAAACTGTTCGCTTAATTGGCGTAGAAGCGGCTGGAAAAGGTCTTAACACCGAAGAACACGCTGCCTCAATTACGAAGGGCAGTATTGGCGTTTTGCATGGAACCAAAATGTATCTCTTACAAGATGATGATGGTCAAATTCAAGAAGCTTTTTCAATATCAGCTGGATTGGACTACCCTGGCATTGGCCCCGAACACTCCTTTTTGCATACCATCGGCCGAGCAGAATACGTAACAATTGATGATGAGGAAGCCGTAGCAGCTTTTCATTTATTATCAGAAACAGAAGGCATCATTCCAGCACTTGAAAGCGCCCATGCAATCGCTCACGTCGCTAAATTAGCACCAACCTTGACACCAGAACAAATCATTGTCATCTGCCTTTCAGGACGTGGAGACAAAGATGTCCAACAAATCAAAGATCGAATGGAGGCACAACAATGAAACCACTAACGCAATTCTTTCTTGCAAGAAAAAAAGCCGGCCAGAAAAGTTTTGTTCCTTACATCATGGCAGGTGCAAATGGTTTGGAACAATTAGAAGCAGAAATACAAATGCTTACCGTAACTGGTGCGACTGCTATCGAAATTGGTGTGCCCTTTTCTGATCCCGTTGCCGATGGACCCGCCATTCAATTGGCAGGAATTGCCGCCAGAGATCATGGAACAACCCTTAAAAAAATTATCCAACAACTTCAAAAAATAGATAGTCCCGTTCCACTCATTTTGATGGGCTACACCAATTCTTTTTTTCATTATGGAATAGAAACGTTGGTTCATGATTTAGCACAAACTGCCGTTGAAGGATTAATCATTCCTGATCTCCCCTATGAACATCGGCAGCTGATACTCCCTGTGATTGCGACATCCAATCTAGCACTTATTTCGCTTATCTCATTAACCAGCCCTCTTGAGCGCATCCAACAACTCACCAAAGATGCCCAAGGATTTGTCTATGCCGTCACTGTCAATGGAACCACTGGCACAGGCCAAACGTATCGAAAAACACTCGATGAACATTTAGAAAAAATCACGGAACTAAGCCCAATCCCCGTACTGGCCGGCTTTGGCATTTCCAATGCGACACACGTTCAACACTTTCTAAACTGTTGCGATGGCGTGGTTGTCGGCTCAACAATTGTCACCTCTCTCCAAAAAAATGGTATAGATGGAACAAACGAATTGGTGAAAGAACTGACTCGTCCATTGCAACAGTTTCATAAGTAATGTCTCCTGAACAGTAATTTTTCCTTGATATAACAACATTTCCCTCTAATTTTTGATATAATAGGTGCATGATTTTTTTCAGATTACTGGCATAAATCGTG
>NZ_JBHUMO010000004.1:0-42990 GCF_042685105.1 Enterococcus camelliae
CACGCCGCCAGCGTTCGTCCTGAGCCAGGATCAAACTCTCATAAAAAAATTTGATTCAGTCTTGCGACTGTTAAGCTCTTTTTGTTGACTTTGCTCGCATTTTTTGCTTGCATGTATTTTTGTTTCTAATTTAATAGAAACACCTTACACAATTGGTTCGTTTGCTTACTTTGTTCAGTTTTCAAAGGTCTACTTTGTTGTGCTGTGACAACTTTTAAATCATATCATCTATTCAAAAGAATGTCAACATTTTTTCATTTTATTTTCTAAATTTATTTGAAAACATTTCTGAAAAACTCAACGTGGTAAATCATAACACGGCATTTATTATTCGTCAACTGGATTTGGCAAATTAATTATTAAAAAATTCGCTTGTCTATCGAACCCCAATCACGAGAGATTCTAAACAACAAAAAACCAAAACCATAAAGTCTGCTCACCTTTATGGTTTTGGTCAGTATTCCAAAGGATTTCTGTTACTGAGGTCCTTGCAGCCTAAACTGCTTATTTTTTCCATAATTGTCGAATGCATCTCACCCATGTTGGGCGATCATCATTCGTTTTGGTAGATTGTTTTGGCTGGTTTGCTTGTTGTTGCTGTGCTTCGGCCACGAAAGTCGCTTGGGCAGAGAAAGAATGCTCGCTTTTTCTCCGTTGATAGGTGCCATCGTCTTGCAAATAGTAAGCCTTCAGGTCATCTTTTTGGTAGGTTTGGATAATATGAGCCATTTTATGCTTTAATTGGCTTTCTTCGATTGGCGCTGCAATTTCTACCCTCAACAGCATATTTCTAGTCATCGCATCCGCGGATGAAATCCAGTATTCTTCATGATCACTCGTAAAGGAATAGATGCGGCTATGTTCTAAGAAGCGACCAACAATACTTTTCACTTCAATTGTTTCACTCTTATTAGGTATTCCTGGTCTCAAGCAACAAGACCCCCGAACCAACAACTGAATTGGTAATCCCTTTTGACTCGCATCATACAAGCTTTGAATAATCACTTGATCCGTCAAAGAATTCATTTTAAAGAATAAATGACCGGTCTTTGTCTTTTCATAAAAAGCAGCCGTTGTTGCAATTTTTTCAACAAGCATTTGCCTTATGCCTTCAGGTGACACTGCAATTTTTTGGTAATCAGGTCGTTCACGGTACCCACTTAAATAGTTAAAAAAGGCGGTGACGTCTTCAACATAGGCTACATTTGAAGAAAATAAACTTATGTCAGTGTAAATTTTTGCGGTTGCTTCGTTATAATTGCCTGTCCCAATGTGAACGTACTGATGTAGCTGATTGCCAACTTTCTTTACTACCAAGGTTGCTTTACTGTGGGTTTTTAAGTGCATTAAGCCATAAGTGACATAACAACCTGCCTCTTCTAATTCTTGTACCCAATGAAGGTTATTCTCTTCGTCAAAGCGCGCCTTCAGCTCGACCAAGGCCGTTACTTGTTTTCCTGCCCTTGCCGCACTCTTCAATGCTTCCACTATTCGCGAATTTTTTGCCATACGGTACAAGGTTTGTTTGATAGCGATGGTATGCGGATCTTGGGCAGCTGTTTCGATAAATGAGACCACAGATTCATAGGAATCATATGGATGTTGAATCAAGACATCTTGTTTCTCCAATGTCTCGTATAAAGCTGTGCCTAACCATTGTGGATTGACGTAGGGTCGAAACGGTGGAAAGACCGATGTTGGCATTGCTGTGCTTAGCTCTCCAAGATACGCAAATAGATAAGTCAAATCCAGTGGCCCAGGTATGCTATAAACATCCCGATTTTTTAATTCAAGCATCTGTGTCAAAAACGTAATATCAATGCTTTGATGATCAGCCAACTCAGAAATTTCCAATCGCGATGGCAACCCTTTTGATCGTTCTTGGATGTATTCTTCCATTTGGATAAACAAGTTTTCTTCGGTATCTTCCTCGAATGCCAAATCTTTATCGTACGTAATGCGAAAGACAAATGAATGAACGACCCTCCACCCTACAAATAATTGTTGCAGATGCTGTTCAATTAAATCTTCAATTAAAATTACCTGCTTTAGTCCATCAACTTGAATATAGCGTGGAAACAAAGCTGGCAATGGAATGATGGCTCGTTCTTCCCGATCGCCATCTTTGACCCGTACCAGAAAATGGGCTTTTTTTTCGACAATTTTAGGGAATGCGTGGTAGGCATCCAGTGCAATTGGCGTAAGAGAAGGCAAAATCATCTCTTGAAAATAGTGGGTCATTTTTTCTTGCGCCGCTGCTGGTAACGCTTGATAGGTCGTCGTTTCATACCCCATCTTTGTCAATTCTTCAATCAAGTAATGGTACAGGTTGTATTGTTTCGCTACGTTTTCTGTCTGCATAGCAAAGAGCTTCTCCAATACTTCTTCTTGTGTCCATCCTGTTCGAGAATCAATTTTTTCTCCTGCCATTCTGGCTAAGCTTTGAATCCCCGGCACTCGAATCATAAAAAATTCATCTGCATTATTGCTTGCGATAGCCAAATAGCGCAAACGTTCGATTAACGGTATCTCGCCCTCTTGTGCCTCTTGAATAACGCGTTGATTGAACAACAACCAACTCAAATCACGATGATAATAGTCTTTCGCTGTATAAGGAGAATCTTGCACGGATTTCCCCCTCCTTTTTTAGCTTCTAGTGAACTCTAATCTTATTGCCTTATTAATGACTGTTTCAAAATTTTTCTTTTGGCGATTGCCACGATACGTCTCTGCTAATGGATCTTGGGACCATTTTATTTTTAAGACATAGGTTTTTTTTGCATCTTTCTCTAAAGAAATTGATTGAATTTGATTGACCCTTGTCACAAGTAAGGATTCTGTAAACTTAATTAAACTACCTGCTTGGCGAATCAAATTTAATTCTTGCGTGCTAAACCAACCGGGAACAATTTGGAGAAATTTGCGTGTTAACGATTTATTTTTATAACTAGCTAACAACGCTAGTACTACACGTTCTTTGTGCGAAAAGCCATTTAAATTACTATTAGCCAATAGATAAAAAGAATGCATAGAACTGTCATCTTCTTCTATATATGAGCCAATATGATACAAAAAAGCAGCGTAATGCACGTATTGCAACAACTTTTGATCAAGTTCAACTAAACCTTCTTCTTGACATAGAGTCAACAATTTTTCAGCGAGTTCTTTGCGTTTCTTAGCGAGCGGTACGTTCATATCATAGGTTTCAGTCATTCGTGCCAGCACCCCTTCTACGACACGATCTGGATTATACAGTTGTTCCTCTGCTTGATTTAATTCTTCTAGCAACAATCCTTCGCGCAATCCTTTATTACAAAAAACAAATTTGGTTGCCCCTGTCTTTTCACACAATGCTAAAAACGTCAGATTGGCTGGTAAAATGATATCTGCACGGTCCTTGCTCAACCCGTCCAAGTTCTGCAATTCAGATAAATTCATACTTTGGAACAATTCACTCGTCTCCACGAGATTCTCTTTGGTCATTTCGTATTCATGGATACCCGATAAAGGATAATTTGATGAAAGTTGATGGACACTTGCAATATTGCGCGCACTACCACCAATAGCAATAACGGGTAAGTCTCGTGGCTTCAGCCATTTTAAACTTGAAAATTGCTTTAACACGTACTCTCGAGTCTTTTTGATGGCTTTCGTATCATTCGGCTCCTTGTTTTGGAAAAAAAGATTCTTGAGCGTCACAACGCCAAACGGAAAACTATGCGAGTTTTTAATTTGATTTTCTTTGAAATACGTAATCTCGGTACTTCCTCCACCCATATCCACGGTATACCCTTC
This sequence comes from Enterococcus camelliae, assembly GCF_042685105.1. Classification (NCBI taxonomy): domain Bacteria; kingdom Bacillati; phylum Bacillota; class Bacilli; order Lactobacillales; family Enterococcaceae; genus Enterococcus; species Enterococcus camelliae. The sequence continues at coordinate 3,796 of NZ_JBHUMO010000004.1, forward strand.
GGAAAATTGTGTTGTTCGCACGATGGCATACTGTCCAAAATAGGCTTCTTCCTCTTCTGAAAGCAGTCGCAAATGAATGTTGGTTTTTTCAGCAACTTTTGACAGCACCGCTTGGCTATTTTGCGCTTGACGAATGACTGCCGTTGCCGTCGCAATCACTTCATCTACGGCAAATTCACTTAAAATTTCTTGAAATAGTTGGATTACCTCTACTAATTTACTGGTACCTTCCTCGCTTAACTCTTGCTTTTCATCTAAATATTGATACAATCGAACAGGCAATTTCACATTTTGTAATTGCGAAATATTGCCCAATGGACTCACTTGGTAAACGACCAAACGAACAGTATTCGAACCAATATCAATAATCGCAACCTTCTTCGTTTTTCCCACCAGTTTTCCTCCTCTGTCTTTCACTATTATCATACTAAAAAAAGCGTTCATTTACACAATGAATCACTTGAAAATGAGCGAAAATTGCAAAATTTTTGTAAAGAACTTGTAAAATTTTTATACAAAAAATAAATGATCCTTCTTGCCACTGTGTAGAAGGAGAATCATTTATTTTTCTGTTGATTTGACTACTACTGCTTTGTTAATTCTTTTAAACTTTTTTCAAGTGCCTCTTTTTTTTCAGCAGAAACTGTTGGGAACGCCAAATCCATGTCAGCAAGGCGTTGATTGATAATCTGACTAACGATGAGCCGAGATGTCCATTTGTCATCTGCTGGGATTATATACCACGGATTCGCCTTTGTCGCCGTTGCTTGAATGGCCTTTTCGTATGCTTGTTGATAATCGTCCCAATATCCGCGCTCTTTCATATCCGCTTCGGAAAATTTCCAATTTTTTTCTGGCAATTCAATTCGCCGGATAAACCGATTTTTTTGCTCCTCTTTTGAAAGATGTAAGAAAAACTTCAATACGACAAAACCTTCTCTGGTTAAATACGATTCAAATTGCTTAATGGTCTTGTAGCGATGGGTATAAAATTTTTCTTTAATATCATCGAGTGTTTTAATACCTGGAAGACGTTCATTTAGTAAAATTTCAGGATGAACCCGAGTAATCAAAACATCTTCATAGTAGGAACGGTTAAAGATACCAATATCCCCTCTTCTAGGAACAGCTTGGTGAATGCGCCACATGAAATCATGATCTAACTCTAAGGTCGAAGGTTGCTTAAAGCTCGTAACAGTACACCCTTGAGGATTAATACCGCTCATCACATGCTTGATCATGCTATCCTTACCAGCCGCGTCCATCGCTTGAAACAAAATCAAGACACCTTTTTGCCCTCGCGCGTATAATTTTTCTTGATGCGACTGAAGTTCTTGTATATTCTTTTCAATTGTTTCTTTCATTTCTCCTTTTGACAACTTCAAATCAATTGCCGTTGGTTGTTCTGCGAGTTGGAACGTTTTTCCTTTCGTCACTTGGTACACTTTTTCTATGGGCATATGCTCACCATCCTTTCTTTCCATTAGACAGCGTTTTGCTTTCATCAGCAAGTCAAACGCTCATGGCTGGTACATTTTTTTTAATCCTGTCACAAATAGCTGATACGTTTTTTCGTATTCTGTTTCCAATTGTTCATCCGGAAGATAGACGTGCTGTTCATCATGTGATGGTTCGGTAATCATTGGCAATTGCTTGGTTAACAAATAGGCACCAAAATTAGGGTCGTTGGTGTCTGCGTGGATCACCTCTTTTTGCAAAATCGTCGCTGTTAATTGACTCATGGTCGGGATAGCAAAGAACCCACCTGAAACCGCGACGATTCGCTCCGCGGTCTCCAAGCCATCTGCAATATACCGCAGATTAAATAAAATCCCTTCCACCCCGGCTCGTAAAAAATCCGCCTTTGTATGATGCCAGTCAACACCAATAAAATTAGCCCGTACTGCTCCATCCCACAAAGGAGCGCGTTCACCAAATAGATACGGATAAAATAGCAATGACGATTTGGTTGCCTGCCCTTGTTGACTATACAAGGTTGGTAAGTAGTCAAAAATAGCCTTCTCATCCGGCAAGAATAATTGACTAAGCCAAGTCAGTACTTTCCCACCATTATTAGTTGGCCCACCAATCACCCAGATATCGTGTGCAAGATAATAACAAAATAAACGCCCTTTTGGATCAATCCAGCGCCGATTAGATAAGATTCGCAATGCCCCGCTTGTACCAATCGTCAAGGTCATTGCAATACCATTTGCTTGGTAACTAGCGTAACTAGCCAAACAACCATCTGAGCTCCCAATCATAACACGGCATTCTTTACTTGGTGACTTGGGTTGAAAGCACGCACTCATTGGGAATTCTTCAGTTGGTTCTACCGCAAGGGGAAATTGGTTGCTAGTCAATTTCAATAAGTCCAAAATGCCTGAATCCCAATTCATTGTGACACTATTCCATAGACCAGAAGCTGAAGCATTGGAATAGTCTGTCACCCAGTTCCCAGTCAATTTTTCCATTAGATACCCCTTCAGGTCTGTCCATTGTTCGACTGTTTGGAACCATTCTGATTGGTGTACTTGAAAATACCGTAACTTCAAAAAAGGACTCATTGGGTGAAGAGGTGTCCCCGTCCGCTGATAGATGTCCCTTCCCATAGCGGTATGGATCATCTCTTTCGCTACAGTCGCACTTTGAGTGTCTTGCCAAATATACATCACAGGTTCCTCAGCAGTCCCAAGAGGAATCAATGTATGCATAGGTGTACTCAAAACAATTAAACAAAGTGGCAACGTTTGATTGGACAACTCTTCATGAATTTTTTGCCAAATAGCGGTTGGTGATTGACAGACCAATCCGTTTGCACCATAGTGTGTGTCGACGAAATCCTGCTTTTGGTAGACCTTCTCCCCACTTTCCTGTTGATAGCCCACATATTTGATAGCGGTTGTCCCAATATCAATTGTAAAAACAATTTCCTCCAACATGCTTCTTCCTTTCGTGGTAGCATTGATTGTTAAGTACCTTCAACTGTAAAGAGAAAAGAAGGGCCGTGCAGTATTTTTCAAAAAGAACAGTTTACTCAAAAACTTTCGCAGCCTGTTCAAAGTCAGCGATAATATCCGTTGCCGACTCAATCCCTACTGACAGACGAAGTAAATCAGCTGTTAACCCATAAGACTCCCGCAACTCTTTGGGAATGTCGGCATGTGTTTGTGTCGTTGGATACGTAATTAGCGTCTCCACGCCCCCCAAACTTTCAGCAAATGTCACCAATTGAAAAGCTTCCAAAAAGGCGCCGACTTTGGTTTCATCGGCCACTCGCAAACTAACCATTGCACCTTTGCCGGGGTAAACTACTTCTTTGATTCCTTTCAATTGTTGCAAAGCGGCAACAATCGCTTTTGCATTTGCTTCCTGCTTTTCAAAACGCAAAGGGAATGTTTTCAAGCTCCGAATAAAGAGCCAACAATCAAAGCTGCTTAAGGACGGCCCAATTGTATTGGATAAAAAGACCAATCGTTCCCCTAGTTCTTTGGTTTTGGCAATGACAACACCTGCTAAAATATCATTGTGCCCAGTTAAATATTTCGTTGCAGAATGAATAACCAAATCAGCGCCCTCGTCCAAAGGTTTCTGTCTCAAAGGCGTCAAAAAGGTATTATCCACGATGAGTAAGGCATCCTGTTTATGCGCTAATTTGGCAACTTCTCGAATATTGGTTTCTGCCATCAGTGGATTCGTTGGGGTTTCCAAGAACACAGCCGTGAACTCATCTGTTAGTTGCTCCGTTAATTCTTCTAAATTGGAAAAGTAGCAGAATGAAGCGATCCCTCGTTGCTCCAATTCGTTAAAGTAGCGGTAACTCCCCCCATACAAATCTCGTGAAACAAGAAATCGACTGCCACTGGGGAACAAATCAAAAAGCAACGCAATCGCACTCATGCCAGAACTGGTAACCACTGCTTGCGCGCCATTTTCCAAAACAGCCAGACCCTCTTCTAAAAGATCTCTCGTTGGATTTTTGGTGCGTGTATAATCATACCCCGTGCTTTGCCCTAACCCTGGATGAGCAAACGTTGTTGATAAATAAATTGGTGCGCTAACTGAACCTGTTTGTTGATCTGATCGATTTCCCAACTGTGCTAGATATGTCTCAATATTGCGTGTCATTTTTTTCTTCTCCTTTATTGCTTTGCAGCCAATAGAATTTGGTTTATTGCTTGCTCAATATTTTCGGGTGTTGTCGCCAAATTAATCCGGATATATTGACGATAGTCTGGCGAAAACCACTCTCCATAATCAATCGCCAATTTGGCTTTCTGTTGTATAAATTCTTGCGCGGTTTCACCCTTTAAAAGAGGTTCGATATTTAACCATGCAAGATAGGTTCCTTGAAGTGGACTTATTTTGACACTAGGTAATTCCTTTTGAAGCGTCGTTTTAAGAAGCAAATAGTTGGCTTCCACCACTTTAAGAAACGCTTGATGCCATTCGTCGCTTTTTTGGTAGGCCGTTTTAGCTGCTACTTGACCCAACACGCTGATTTCCGTTTGTCGGTGACGTTTGGACCATTCCCCAAACGTTGCTCGTAGTGTTTCATCCGGAATCCAAATATGAGATTGCAACAAGCCAGCAAGATTAAAGGTTTTAGAGGGAGAATTACACATGATAACATTGGAAAAGCCTAGCTCTTCTGCGACGGTCAAAGCAGAGGTAAACTGATTATTGAACACAATCAAATCGGAATGAATTTCATCCGAAATGACTCGAATATTGTAGGTCTGACAAAGCGTAAAGAAGGTCACTAATTCTTCTTTTGTCCATACTCTTCCTAAAGGATTATGTGGTGAACAAAGGATGAACAATCGAATATCTTGTGTTTGAAAGAGCATTTCTAATTGGTGAAAGTCCATCGTATAGGTTTCTTGATTATTCACCAACGGCGTCTCAACCAATGTTCGCTTCTGATCTCGAATACTATTAAAAAACGGATAATAAACGGGTGGTTGAATCATGATTTTGTCCTGCTCTTCTGTAAAACAGGCAATTAAATCATACAACGATTGCACCACACCTGTAGAGAAGAAAAGCCATTCTGGGCGAACCTTTGTCCCTTCATGTCGATTCTGCCATCCCTGATAGCTACTCACATAATCACTTGCGCGTGTCGTGTACCCGTAAGCACCTTCACTGACTCGTTTAATTAAGGATTGTTTAACTGCCTCATCGGTGGAAAAATCCGCATCCGCAACCCACAAAGGCAACAAGTCAGCTGAACCATAGCGTTCCTCCAATGCATCCCATTTTAAAGAGTCTGTCTTTTTTCTTGATATCGCGTACGTTTGAATAAATGTTTCTGCGTCCATGTTTTCCACTCCTTTATTTTTCTTGTTCAAGCCATTCATCTGGATGATGAAACTCAATTTTCCCAACTTGTTCTAAGTCGAATGGTGTGCGTTGGTATACATCATTCACCCAATTCATAAAGAGCAGCGAAGCTTGCGACCGCCAGTTGTTTGGAATTTGTTGATTTTCAGGATCGTCGTTTTGATAGTAGTACTTTGGTTTGGCAGTATCTAAACCAGCCTGTAGATCTCGTAGGTATTCTTCGTGCAGCGTTTTGGTATCATACTCGAAATGCCCCAATACAAAAAGATTTTTGCGGTTATTTGATGCAAGCATACTAGGACCAATCTCTTCACTACTAGTCAAAATTGTCAATGGTGCGCTCTTCAGTTGATCCACGCAAATACCGGTATACCTAGACTGAGGGGACGCAAACGGATCAGAGAATCCTCGAATAGCCGGATGATTCTGAAGAATATTTTGAGAAAAAATACCAAACAGTTTTTCTTTGTATAATCTTTTCTCCACCCCATAATGATGAAACAATCCCGCCTGTGCGCCCCAACAGATATGCAAAACAGACGTACAATGCTCCTGGCTCCAGTCCATGATTTCGACAAGCTCTGGCCAATAATCAACGGCTTGAAAAGGTTTTTGTTCAACTGGCGCGCCTGTAATAATCAACCCATCTAAATTTTCTTTTTTCATTTCATCCGGCGTTCGATAAAACTTTTGTAAATGACGTTCACTAGTGTTCCGACTTTTATGATTAGCCATCCGAACCAACCGAATATCTAACTGCAACGGACTCATTGACAACAAACGAAGCAATTGAATCTCTGTTTGAATTTTATTCGGCATTAGATTGACGATTCCAATTTTTAATGGGCGAATATCTTGTTGTTGTGCAGAATGATCCGTTAATGCAAAAATAGATTCCGCTTTTAAAATTTTGGCTGCAGGTAAATCCTGGGCGATGATGATTGGCATAACAATCCCCTTTCCATTAAATAAAAAAAAAGCCCCTTTATCGCAAAAAAACGATAAAGGGACGTCAACTACGTGTTACCACCCTAGTTTGTATTACTTTCACAAGTAATACCTCACTTAGTATTAAATACTGCGTTCGCTAACGGGAACGATCCGCTTGTTTCGCGTAAACCAAACAAATACTCAGAGTTCATCTTCATCTTGTCGTTCACTCTCCTTTTTCACCATCCGGAGTCTCTTTATGTCCCAACTAGATTACTCTTCTCATCATTGCATTTCTCATATTATTTTCACCATTCTATAATGAATGGAAATCATTTGTCAAATCCAACCAAATGTTTGACACGCATAATAAATACCGTCATCAATATTGGCCTTGGTCACAAAGGTTGCTTTGTCCTTTAATTCCTGTACCCCGTTCCCCATCGCGATACTTGTCCAACGCGGATCGAACATCACTAGATCATTCACATCGTCCCCAAAAACCACAACATCTTTAATCGGCGCCTGCAGTTGTTTCATCATATGCAAGATGCCTAAATTTTTATCATCGAATTGATACATCAAATAATCTGGTACATAATACAAATTGTCCAAGCTGTCTTGAGAAGGCAACGTTTGCTTTGAATGCTGAGGAATCGCAAAATACATTTTATAAATCGCTGGTACGTCATCAATCGCTAGTGTCGGATTGATAATATAATTGGTTGGCTCTTTGCGTTCTCCCACTTGCTCACGAAAAAGATCATTGGCTGCATACACATTGATTGAATCATCCAGAGCTAACAGTGCACCAATCCCAGCTGCTTGCGCTTCGCGATAAATTTGTTTGGCTTTCGTCAAATCAAGTGAACGATTTTCACGTAACTGCCCATTAATGACAATTGCGCCGCCACCCGCACAAACCATATTGTCAATTCCAAGAGTCTTCATCAAGGGAACCGCCTTATAATGCGCACGCCCTGTTGCAATGGCAACAAAATGGCCTTTTTCCTGCAATTGATTTAAAGCAAGCTGCGCACTTGGCACGATTTGATTGGTTTGACGATCCGTTAGTGTTCCATCGATATCAAAAAAGAAATATTTTTTGTTCATCCACAACGCTCCATTCTATTCTCCTCCTATTTTACGCAGGATAAACTTTCTTTGTAAAGTACTTCAATAAAAATGGGGACAAAAGGGTGCTGACAATAATGACAATGACCATGGGACCAAATAAGATATGAGGGACAATTTGGACTTGATCCCCTAATTGCAAAATAATCAGCGCCATCTCACCACGCGAAACCATCCCCGAGCCAATCATCCAGGCTCCATGAGCCGAAAAGCCTGCTAAACGACTCCCCATAAAGCCTCCAAGCAATTTACTAGCAAAGGCCACTGCCAACAAAACGAAAATCAACCCTCCTTGATCAAGCAACTGTTGAAAAGAAATTGATAAGCCGATGCTGACAAAAAAAACCGGAATAAATAAACTGTACCCAACAATTTCAACATTTTTAAAGACCTGATCCTTCGCAGAAGTTTGCCCAATAGCGATGCCCGCAAAAAACGCCCCAATCACCGAACTCAATCCCACTAAGTCTGCCAAAAAAGCCATTCCTAAACAAAGTACCAATGAAGCAATCACCACCGAACCCGTGACGAACAATTTTTGACTTAGAGCAATGAGTCTTGGTGCTAACCAGCGGATTGTGAAAAAAATAAACCCAAAATACAGTGCTTGTTCGCCAAATAGAAGTGCGAGCGGGGTAGCCGTTGAGTGACCCTCCTGAAAATAAGGCAAACTCAAGCTAAAAAGCACGACCACAAGTAAATCATCAACAACAGATGCTCCTAGAATGGTCGCACCTTCTTTGGTCTGTAGTGCTTTCAGTTCTTTTAATACCTCTACGGAAATACTGACCGAGGTCGCCGCTAAAATCATCCCTGAAAAGAGAGCCACTTTTAATGAAAATCCAAAAAGGAATGTTCCGGTTGCTCCGAGTATAATCGGCAAAATAACACCAAGAACTGCGACAAGAAACGCAGGTTTAGCATAGCGACGCAACAAGGCCAAATCACTTTCCACTCCCGCTAAAAACATTAAGAGAATGACCCCTAGCTCTGAAAACTCGTGAATCATTTCCGATGATTGCAAAAGCTGTAGCCCTCCGGTTCCTAAAAAAATACCCGTCAACAATTGACCCACAACTGCTGGAATACCGATACGCTTGGCCCCATGTGAAACAAGCGTTGTGGTCACCAAAATCAAACATAATTGACCAATAAATAGCATGCTTTTTTTTCCTTCTTTCCATTTTTCAATTCGATAAAAATAAAAAAAGCATAGACTCCACGTGTGTTTCTCCCGCCCCTGAAGAAACGCACCTTGAAAGCTATGCTCAACCATTTTTTATTTGTTTATCTATTATAACAGATAATTAGAAAATTTACTTTGCCAAATGATCAAAAATTTGTTGGCTAAATTCTGACAACGATACTTCTGTTGCTCCTGGAAGCAAGCGAGCAAAATCAAATGTAACTCTTTGAGAGGCAATCGCCTGCTCAATGGCTTGCTCAATGGCATCCGCCACTTCATTCCAGCCAATATAGCGGAATAATAGGGTACCCGAAAGTAAAACAGAACATGGATTCACCTTATTTTGCCCTGCAAATTTTGGTGCTGTTCCATGGGTTGCTTCGAAAATTGCATGACCCGTTTGATAATTGATGTTGGCCCCTGGTGCTATGCCAACCCCACCAACTGTCGCCGCCAGTGCATCGGATATATAGTCTCCATTTAGATTCATCGTAGCAACAATCTCATGATCTTCAGGACGGGCAATCAGTTCCTCTAAAAAAATATCAGCAATGCAATCTTTGACAATAATCTTGCCATTTTCCTTGGCTGTTGCCAACGCTTGATTTGCTGCAGCCTCGCCCTGTTCACTTTTCAATTGGTCATACGTTGTCCACGTAAATGTCTGTTCAGAGAACTCTTCATTTGCAACTTCATATCCCCATTTTTTAAAGCCGCCTTCTGTAAACTTCATAATATTTCCTTTGTGTACCAATGTTACTGTCTGACGTTTTTGTTCAACGGCATAATTTAGCGCTGCTCGAACCAAACGTTTTGTCCCTTCGGAAGAGATGGGTTTGATCCCAATGGAACTGGTTTCAGGAAAGCGAATCGTTTGAACGTTGAAGGCTTTTTGCAAATACGTAATCAATGAGCTGGCTTCCTGACTGCCCGCAACAAACTCAATACCTGCATAAATATCCTCCGTATTTTCCCGAAAGACAACCATGTTTGTGCGTTCAGGGTGTTTCATCGGTGAAGGTGTTCCCTCAAAATACCTGACCGGGCGAACACACGTGTACAAGTCTAATTGTTGTCGTAAAGCAACATTTAAGGAACGAATGCCCCCTCCAATAGGTGTGGTCAGCGGGCCTTTAATGGCCACCAAATATTCCCGAATGGTAGCTAAGGTTTCTTCCGGTAACCATTCCCCTGTTATTTGGAATGCCTTTTCCCCAGCAAGGACTTCCTTCCACTGGATAGCATGTTTTTCACCATAAGCCATTTTAACTGCCTGATCAAAAATTTTTTGCGCTTGTTCCCATATTTCTGGACCAATGCCATCCCCGCTAATAAATGGAATAATGGGAAAATCCGGAACGTTTAGTTTCCCTTCACTCATGCTAATTTTCTGAAACGTCATACCATACTCTCCCTTTCGTCAAATGATACATATACCCGATCCCGCTTGCCAACGTATTGTGAACGTGGCCGAATCAGATGGTTGTCTCTTTTTTGTTCAGCAACATGGGCCAACCAGCCAGATACGCGGCTCATCGCAAAAACCAATGTAAACAAATCTTTGTCAATTCCCAATACATGGTAGACCGTTGCCGAATAAAAATCGACATTGGGTATTAAATCTTTTTTTTCACGGATGACCCGTTCAATTTCTTCGGAGATAAAGAACCATTTTTCATCAACGGTTCCTTGGGTCATTTTTTTGGCCATGTCCTTTAAATAAATCTGTCTTGGATCTACTTTGGTATACACACGATGCCCAAACCCCATGATTTTTTCTTTGGAATTTAGTTTTTCTGTAATATACGCTTCTGCATTCTCCACCAGATCGATTTCTTCGAGCATATCGAAGACCCGTTCATTTGCGCCACCATGTAATGAACCTTTTAAAGTACCTATTGCAGTGGTGATGCACGAATACACATCCGATAGCGTTGAAGCACAAACCCGAGCTGCAAATGTCGAGGCATTTAATTCATGATCGGCATGTAGAATAAGCGCCCGATTTAATGCTTCCACCGCCGTTTGTGAAGGGCGTTCCCCATTCAACATGTATAGGAAGTTTTCGGCAATCCCTATCGTTGGATCAGGTTCAATCGGATCGAGTCCGCGTCGCAGACGATAAAATGCCGCAATAATTCCTGGAATTTTGGCCTGTAGCGCGATACTTTGTTCATAAACAGAGTCCAAATCAGTATTCTCAGCAGATTTGTCAAACACTCCTAGCAAGGACACCGTACTACGCAAAACACTCATCGGATGCAAATTTTGTCGACACTGAATTCGCAAACAAGCCTCCACCGCTTCACCGATACCATACTGGGACCGCAAACGAGTTAAAAATAAGCGGTATTCCTCTGTCGTCGGCAACCGATGATTCCACAATAAGAAAATGACTTCTTCAAAATCGCAATTTTGTTGCATAAATTCATCTATATCATAACCGCTATAGCTTAAGCGCTCATTTTCAATCGCACTTATCTCGGTTTCACATGCAAATGTATTTGCGAGCCCATTATTTGCCACCATGACGCTCTCCTCACTTTCTGCTTAAACAACTTCTCCTAAAAATGCTTTATTGGATTTCGTGAACTTTTTTTCGAACAACCATTGGCAAAATCCCCTGGTTTTTGTAATAACGAATATCAGCTTGTGAATCGAAACGAACCAACACTGAAAAATCAATTGTTTCACCATTTTTCTTCGTGGCAGTTACAGGAATGATTTCATGAATGCCTGTCGTTTCCGTCACATGAATCGCAAAGGTCTCCTCCCCTGTCAATCCAAGTGTTTCCGCATCTTCGCCAGCTAAAAATTCCAATGGCAATACCCCCATCATGACCAAGTTGGAGCGATGAATCCGTTCAAAGCTCTTGGCAATGACTGCTTTGACACCTAACAAATTCGTCCCTTTGGCTGCCCAGTCACGCGATGAGCCCATGCCGTAGTCTTGGCCAGCCAAGATAACTAAACCAACCTTTTCTTGACGGTAACGCATCGCCGCATCATAGATTGACAGCGTTTCTGAAGTCGGCCAATAATTCGTAAAGCCGCCCTCTACTCCAGGGACCAATTGATTCCGAATCCGAATATTCGCAAAGGTACCACGCATCATCACTTCATGATTTCCTCTGCGTGAACCAAATGAATTAAACTCGCGAGGAAGAACACCTCTGTCCTGTAAGTAGGCTCCAGCAGTTGATTGACTGCCAATAGCCCCAGCCGGAGAGATATGGTCCGTTGTCACTGAATCACCAAATTTTGCCAAAACTTGCAAATCCGTCAAAGACGCAATCGGCGGAACAGTTAATGTCATGTCATCAAAATAAGGTGGGTTGGCAATATACGTTGACGTTTCTTCCCATTCATAGAGCGGTTCATCCGTTACATCAATCGCATTCCAAGCTTCATTAGCATCGAAGACTCGTGCATAATGGGTTTGATAAAGTTCAGGTGTGACGTATTCTTTCACATAACGTTGAACTTCTTCCGTTGTTGGCCAAATATCCTTCAAATAGATTGCTTCACCTTGCCCATTAACCCCGACTGGTTCGCGAGTCAAATCCTTGGTCACCGTGCCAGCTAGCGCATAGGCGACCACCAAGGGCGGCGATGCCAAAAAGTTGGCTTTGACTAACGGATGGATACGTCCTTCAAAATTCCGATTGCCACTTAGAACGGCTGAAACCACTAGCTCATTCTCTTGAATAGCTTCACTCACTTCATCCGCGAGTGGGCCAGAATTTCCAATGCAAGTCGTGCAACCATAACCAACCACCGCAAAACCAAGCTGTTCCAAATATGGAAGTAACTGTGCATCTTCCAAGTACGCACGAACCACCTGTGATCCTGGAGCTAAGGAAGTTTTGACATTTTGAGAGACGGTCAATCCCTTATCAACAGCTTTTTTCGCCAATAAGCCTGCCGCCAACATCACATAAGGATTGGATGTGTTGGTACAACTGGTAATAGCTGCAATAACCACATCACCTGTATGCAAAGATTCTTCCCCCTCTGCATAATGAACGACGGTCGTTTTTTCTAGTTCATCAGCAGTTAAGCCAAAACCTTGGTTTCCTTCAGGTGCAGTCATCGTTTTCACAAACGTTTCTTGCATTTCTGAAAGTGGGATTAAGTCTTGCGGCCGTTTTGGTCCAGATAAATTCGTTTCCACTTCTCCCAAATCGATGGCTACAATCTTGGTATAGGTCGGAATCTGATCAGGAGTATAAAATAGATGATTGTGTTTTAAATACGCTTGCGTCAACGCCACTTGTTCATCTGAACGACCGGTTAAATGCATATATCGTAAAGTTTCATCGTCAACTGGGAAAAAGCCACACGTTGCGCCGTATTCAGGTGCCATATTGGCAATCGTTGCCCGATCCGCCAAGGAAAGCTGCTGCATACCTGAGCCAAAGTATTCCACGAATTTTCCGACTACTTTTTCCTCACGCAATACTTGGGTAATTTTCAGGGCCACATCCGTTGCCGTTGCCCCAGAAGCCAGCGTTCCTTTTAAATGAACACCAACTACTTCTGGAAGAGGAAAATAAGAAGGCTCGCCTAGCATGCCCGCTTCTGCTTCAATTCCTCCCACTCCCCAACCTAAAACGCCAAGGCCATTAATCATTGTTGTATGTGAATCTGTGCCAATCACGCTGTCTGGAAATAACCATGTTTCATGATTCACTTGTTTTTCGACAACCACATCTGACAAGTATTCAATATTTACTTGATGGATAATTCCTGTAGCTGGCGGAACCACTCGGTAATTCGAGAACGCTTTTTGGGCCCATTTTAAAAATTCATACCGTTCTTTGTTGCGTTGAAATTCGAAGGCAACATTTGCAGCCAACGCTTCAACTGAACCGGCCTTATCCACTTGCACGGAATGATCAATGACCAAATCAACAGGAATCGCCGGATTGACTTGTTCGGCTACGCCACCAAAATGGATAATGGCTTCTCGCATTGAAGCCAAATCAACGACAACCGGAACTCCTGTAAAGTCTTGTAACACGACGCGCGTTGGTTTGAAAGGAGCTTCCCCCTCTGGATTTTGAGGGTCCCATGTTAATAATTGCTTGATATGTTGCTCTGTAATATCGATACCATCTTCTTGTCGCAGAAAAGACTCCAGCAAAATTCGCAACGAATAAGGCAAGCGAGCAAGCGAGGTGCCAAATTTTTCGGCAGCTTTTTTTACATCAAAATAGGTATACGTTTTATCATTTAAAACAAAGGTTGCTTTCATTAATTGATTTCGCTCCATTGGGTCGTAGCCTCCATTTCAGGTATATATTGAAGAAAGTATACACGGTTTCTTTTTCATTGTAAATTCATGTAACCAATTGCATTCTCATCGTTTTTTCATAAAAATTCTCGAAAATGGCGATTAATTTGGTTTTTTTTTGAAAAAAAATCTTTTTTGCTTCTTCTTTAATCTGTCACCATCATGTCACAAATAAAAACAAAAAAAGAAATTTCCCTATTTTTTTGAGAAATTTCTTTCTTTGCTTCTGACTATTTCATTTTTTGTAAAATACTGACAAAGGCTGCTTTTTCTAAATTTGCTCCGAATAATTCGCTACCTGGTTCAAGCTTGATGCCTTCTGCCAATGGACCTAAAAACAAGGGATCGAAACCAAAATCCTCAATCATCGTCGTTACTTGGGCGATACCTGCTTCGTCATTGCCAGCAAAAGCAATAACTTTGCGTTTGGCCTCCCCTTTTGCTCTGGCTTCATCAGCCAAATCATGATACCCCATATGATTGAAAGCTTTGATAACTCGGGCGTCTGGAAGAAGCTGTTGAACTTTTTCAGAAGAGGAGCTCGCGCCATCAGAAAAATTGTTTTCCTGTCCATCCACTTCCCACCAATAGTTCATGGCATCAATGACCAATTTATGGGAAAAGGAATCATCCAAAAGATGGGAAAATTTGCTCAATGGCAACGCAAGAATCACGGTTTCATTGGCGGAAAGTAACGTAGCTGTATCAACGGCCAACGCTCCAGGAGCCAATACATCGACTGTTAGCGCAATAGCTTCAGGTGCTCTCGAACTCGCAATCATCACTTCATAACCAGCTTGAACACCTAACTGTGCCAAGGTTAAACCGAGTTTGCCAGCCCCGATGATTCCGATTTTTTTGTCATTCATTTGACTCACCTTCTGCCAATAATTCCTTCACTCTTGGAATCACTACTTCGCCATATAGTTGGATTGTTTTGAAACGATCAGTTTGCCGCTGTCCCCCCGCACCGTAGACCAAATCGAAACGATTGACACCCACCTTGGGCATTGTCCGCGCGATTTTTTTCGCTACCGTCTCAGGATCACCTACATAGTACGAACCCTCTGATACCTCAAAGTCAAAACGTTCTTTCGTCATTTTAGCCCAACCACGATCCATACCAATACGGTCCATACTTGTTTTTAGGTAATCCCAAGCAATTTGATAAGCTTCTTCATTCGTATCCGCAATCACGCCATGCGAGTGCATGCCTACAGGTAAAATGGGGCGATTCATCTGTTTTGCTGCCCGTTGGTACAAGTTCACATACGGAGCAAAACGCGCTGGTTCGCCCCCAATGATGGCCAACATCACTGGAAAGCCATACCGCACTGCCCGTAAAATGGACTCTGGTGAGCCACCTACTCCAACATAGGTATCCAGCGTTCGCTTGTTTTCCATTTTTGGAAAGATGGTACTATTTTGTAGGGATTGAGTGAATTTTCCTTGCCAAGTAACCGGTTCTCCTTTGATAATTTCACTATACATCGCAATTTTTTCTTCAAATAAATCGTCGTAATCACGCAAATCATACCCAAATAGTGGAAAAGATTCCGTGAATGATCCTCTCCCCAGCATCACTTGCGCGCGACCATTTGATAATGCATCCAATGTTGCAAAGCGTTCGTAAACCCGCACAGGATCATCAGAACTCAGAACTGTCACACCCGTTCCCAATTTGATGGTATTGGTCGCAGTTGCCAATGCCGCCAAAACAATATCTGGGCTAGAAATAGAGTATTCCTCCCGATGATGCTCACCCAAAGCCAACACATCAATTCCTAACTGGTCTGCTAATTTACCTTCTTCAACAATCATTCGTAAAGATTCCGCATAGCTAAAGCGCTCATTTGTCCGATCATCAATCGCCACATCGCCGAATGTATCTAATCCAAATTCATAGTTCGTCATGTTTGTTCCTCCTGATTCATTTTCTTATAATCACTATAACAAGAAATAGCGCAATTAACGATTAATATGCTTACAATTTGTAAGTATATTTTCTTTACAATTCTTCGCGTTTGTCTAAGTAAAAGGAATTGCAAGTTTTCAGAAAAAGGCATACTCTTTAATTAATTATTTCATAAGGAGGATCAACCATGTTGGAAAAAGAATTATATAACAAATTATTTTCAGAATCATTCTCACTCCCTGTAACCGTTAAGTATTGGGACGGAACCGAAGAAGCGTATGGAAATCAGGACACACAATCGCCAATAATCATTACCTTTAATGAAAAGATTCCTCTCAGTGCCATTACGCACAATGCCTCACTTGCTCTCGGAGAGGCCTATATGGATCAAAAAATCACTATCGAAGGAAACTTACAAGCCCTAATCACGGACGCTTACCTCAATGCCAATAGTTTTTTGCGTTCCTCTTCTTATATCAAATGGTTGCCAAAATTAGCGAAACACACTAAAAAGAACAATATCCACGATATTCATGTGCATTACGACTTAGGAAATGACTTTTATCAACTATGGCTCGATCCAACTTTAACCTATTCTTGTGCATATTTCCGTACCCCTGAAGATACGCTTGAACAAGCACAACAAAATAAAGTTCATCATATTTTAGACAAACTATTTATCCAACCTGGAGAAACCCTCTTAGATATTGGCTGTGGTTGGGGAACGTTGATGATTACAGCTGCCAAAGAATACCACGTAAAGACAACTGGCATCACTTTAAGCCAAAAACAATATGACTTCATACAAGAACGAATTCAAAAAGAAGGCCTCGAAGACCAATGTACGGTATTACTTGAGGACTATCGTGAAGTAAAAGATTGCTTCTTTGATCATATAACAAGTGTTGGTATGTTTGAACACGTGGGAGCCGACAGCTTAGAGGAATATTTTGCCGTTATCAAACGCTTGTTAGCACCTAAAGGAACGGCTCTTATTCATGGAATCAGTCGTCAACAAGGCGGTGCCACCAATGCTTGGATTAACGAATATATTTTCCCTGGAGGCTACATTCCAGGGGTAGCAGAATTGACGCAACAAATGCAAACCAATGATTTACAACTAATTGATTTAGAAAGTCTGCGCAGAGATTACCAGTTGACTCTGGAACACTGGACAAAGAACTTTCATCGTGTGAAAGCAGAGGTTTTGCAACAACAAGATGAACGATTCTATCGGATGTGGGATTTATATTTGCAAGCCTGTGCTGCATCATTTGAATCCAGCAACATTGACGTCATTCAGTATTTGTTGGTTCATCCATTTAATAATACCATTCCTATGCATCGCAATTTTTAACCGTTTCGCAATTTAAAGAGGTAGGCGAGCCATAATCAAACGCACTGTGCGCATGGTTACAACTTACCTACCTCCCTTTTTTGATGTTCTTTTGAAAGAAGCAATCGAACTTCAGGCTTTTTGGAAAAGTATCAAAGAATCTATCAATCATCCATCCGATATGGTTATCATTCATACCACCTTTTAAGCTAGAACGTGAAGCAAATTAAAAAGATGGCTAATAAACTAAAATTAATGAGAGAAAAATAGCTAAAAAAGCGTCCCTTTTGATCGCTACTATAGGTTGAAAAGACTTTATAGCCAATGAGATTTGCTAATGACGCAATGATGGTCCCCATCCCACCAATATTGGTTCCAAGCACCATTGCACGACTATGACTAGTGAATGGGGCCAAAAGAATAGCTGCCGGAACATTGCTGATTAGCTGACTGACACCAGCCGATACCCATAACGTCATACGTTCATTTTGCACACTTTGTCGTAGCAAGTGGGCCAATGTGTCATTTTCTGCTAAGTTGCCAACAATTAGAAAGAAACAAAGAAAGGTGCCTAATAACAAATAATCAATTTTTTTAATGCTGTTGGGAAAAGGCACCCCTACCAAACACCCTACTAAGAACACCCACAACCAGCTAGTAAGGAGATTGGTTACATACGCTAGCATGAGCAACAAACCAATGAACGGTCCTATTTTCCATGTAACCGTGGGGGAAGACGTTGTTGGATTGAGTTGAAAGGACGCCTTGGAAATCAGCAGCGTTAATCCCCACATACTCCCCAACGCTAAGCCAAAGAAGGGCAACACCCATATAAAAAAGGTCGACAAGTTCAAATGGTAATAAGAAAATAAATAAATATTTTGCGGATTTCCCGTCGGAAAAACACTACTTCCCAAGTTAGCAGCTACTATCAGTAAGACTGTACCCAAAACCAATTCCTTTTTGCTAAGCGCCTGTTTCGCAATCAGCAAAAAAATGGGCAACAACGTCAAAATTGCGACATCATTCGTCAAGAACATCGAAGCAAAAAAAGATAAGCCAACTAGAGATTGGACCAATTGTCGCTTGGTCTTGGCAAGGGTGGTGATGCGCCCCGCTAGCCATTTTAATACCCCCATGCTTTTTAATGCTTCAATGACAAGCATCAAGCCAAAGAGTGCCAGAATCACTTTAAAATCAATAAAGGACACGCTGAACGTTCCGAACAAACAACTAATTATTGCACCAACCAACGAAATCGTGAAGGTTACATCTTTCAACAAATACTTTTTTATTTTTTCAGTCATTATTGACACAACGCTTTCCATTCAGAATAATCCTAGTATAGCATTGATTGCAGAGAACATAGAGAAACATCTCTCAAAAAATTGGTTTGGCTACTTCTCGTGCATCCGCTTGCCACTTGCGGTATGCTTATAGGTAGTCACTGATGAATATCCACTTGCTCGTTATCGAAACGCGGGTAAAAAAAACGTGTTTCTCTAAATCGTTTAAGAAAGGAGCATAGCTAATGTCCTTACGAAAAAAATGGTTTCCTTTTATTTTGCTCCTTAGCCTTTCTTTTGTGCTTGTTCTCCCGCAAATTGTGACCAGAAACAGTATCATAGGTGCCGACTATCTTTTTCATTACAATCGATTCTATGAAACAGCCATGCAAATCAAACACGGAAACTTTCAATACTTTCTTTCTATATACGGATTCCAAGCTTCAGGCAGAATCGTAAATGCTTTGTACGGTCCTTTAATGGCCTATATCCAAGGGGCGCTCGTTCTCCTCGCGGGAACCTGGTTTCGTTATCAAGTGTTATCAAATTTTCTGATGTATTGGCTGTCTGGAACGGCCATGTTTCTCCTATTAAAAAAACACGGACGTACCACTAGTGTCGCTCTGCCTATTAGTATCGTTTATATGACTAGTTATTGTACGCTCTACTGGGTTTTCCGTCAGTCTTTCACAAGTTGGGGGGCAGCCATTTTTCCACTGGCGTTGATTCCGTTAAAAGCATTCATTGAAGAGAAAGAAATTCAGCCAATTCCATTCGCACTTAGTTTCGCATTGATGGCTCAAACCCATCTTTTTTCTAGTCTCCTTGTTACAATTATTTATTTCCTAGCGTTCTGTTTTGTATTACCCCAAAAAGTTCCTTGGCGATTTTTTGGTCAATTAGCCAAAGCGAGTGGTCTGTTTCTACTTTTAACGGCTAACATTTGGGGCGCATTCTTCTCCATCTATCGAGGCGATACCATCCAAGCTCCATTTGTAAATGATCAAATGGCTTCTTACTCGATTAATCAATTAGGAAAAATTTGGGTTTTGTACCCTGGCTTTCTTTTACTGCTTCTTTTCGTACAAGCAATCCTTTACATGGTCCATTTTAAGCACTACTCTCCTTTTTTCCATTTTGTCTTCTGGGTTAGTTGCTTCTTTGGTATGCTATCAACATCGCTTTTACCATGGAATGAATTGGTAGCCGATCAGATTC
This sequence comes from Enterococcus camelliae, assembly GCF_042685105.1. Classification (NCBI taxonomy): domain Bacteria; kingdom Bacillati; phylum Bacillota; class Bacilli; order Lactobacillales; family Enterococcaceae; genus Enterococcus; species Enterococcus camelliae. The sequence continues at coordinate 23,443 of NZ_JBHUMO010000004.1, forward strand.
CATTTGTCTCATTGATTCAATTTCCTTTTCGCTTTAGTGTGCCATTTATTGTGCTATTTCTTTATACTTTTGCCTGGCAAATGCAGACCATGGCACGAACAAAACCAACCAGCTGGCTCTTGCTTGCTGTGCCACTTTGCATCCTTTCGATTGGGCAAACACTTCATGAAACTTCAATAAAATTAGCCGAGTGGCCCCAATTAACACTCGCAGATTTTGAGGCCAAACATACCTATCTACAAACAGATAATAGCCAACAAATCAGAGATAGCTTTCATCAGAAAGACTTGCATCAATTGCTTTCACTTGTCATCAAATCAACACCCGATTATTTGCCAACCAATCCTGAAATTCCGGGAAATCGCTACACGATTTATGAAAAAGAAATTCTTTTTTCTCCCACCCATTTTACCAAGATTGTCCGCAAGAACGGTGAGTTGACGGTCAGTTGGGTTGCTAATCAAACGAGTCCTGTCACCTTGCCTTTAGTTGCTTATCGCCAGACACGACTCACATTAAATGGACAGCCGATTCAGCTAGACACCACCATGCAGTCTGCAATTGGTGCGATCACACTCACACAACAAAAAGGACAAAATCATTTGACCCTGCATTATCAAAAATCTCTTTTGGTACGTATTAGCCTTTGGATCAGTCTCTTTACATGGCTTTTCTGCCTATTCGCGTGGCTGTTCAACAATTGGCTAATGAAAAGACAAAGAGTCACTAACTGAGAAACGAATACGTGTTTCCTTTTCAAACAAAAAGAGTCAGTCCCTAGCAATTGTTGTTCCACGCAATATTACTACGAACTGACTCTTTCAATTATTTTTGATTGATTAATAATCGTAACCCATTCACAATTACGACCAAGGTGCTTCCCTCATGCACAATCACGCCAAACGTGATATTTGCTAAGCCCATAAAGTTTAAAACCACCAAAATACCGACGACAGCCATAGAAAAAATAATATTTTGCCAGACAATCTTATTTAGCCGTTTTGATACTCGATACGCTTCACTTAATTTTTCTAAATCATTGTTCATAACGACAACATCCGCCACATCAATCGCCACATCAGTTCCATCACCCATAGCGATTCCGATATCCGCTTTGACAAGTGCGGGAGCATCATTCACTCCATCACCAACCATACCAACTATGCCATAGGTTGCCTTTTGTTCGTCAATCATTTTTGATTTTTCCTCTGGCAAAACATTGGCAATCACTTGATCAACACCTAATGTCCGACCAACTGCTTCCCCAGTTAATTGGGCATCACCAGTAATCATCGTTGTCCGTACATTTTGAGAACGGAAATAGGAGATGGCTTGTTTGGCTTGTTCATTTGGCACATCCATCAAAGCAATTAACCCAATCACTTGTTGGTTGCAACCAATGTAAATAACGGTTTTTCCTTCGTTTGCCAAACGTTGCTGTTTAGTCTGCATTTCCTCACAAACTGTTTGAAACACTGAGGGTTTACTTATTTGATATAAGTTTCCATCAACCGTTGCTTCCAAGCCAACTCCAATAACATTTTCTACCAATAATTCCCGGACCGTTACTTGATCTTTTAAGTATTGAACAATCGCCGTTGCAAGGGGATGATTGGATTGGCGTTCCATATTGTAGACAATTTCTTTTACCAGCGGTTCTGCGTCAGGTACAACCAACTCAAAATCGGTCACGCTAGGTTTCCCCGCTGTTAAAGTCCCCGTCTTATCGAACGCGATGGCTTTCAAATCAGCTAAGTTGGCTAAAAATGCGCCGCCTTTGAACAATACACCTTTTTTGGCAAGGTTGGAAATTCCTGATAAGGTCGCTGGAACCGCACTCGCTGCTAAGGCACAGGGTGAAGCAGAAATCAAGAAAACCAATCCTCGATAAAAACTATCTTCCCAAGTCCATTGAAAGACAAACGGTCCAGCAATGATAATAAGTGGCAATAAGAGCAAGACGAAGGAAACATATCGTGGTTCAAATTGCTTAATTTTACTAGCGGTAGGGGAAAGATTGGCTTGCGATTGATTAACAAGTTGCAAAATTTTTGCAAAAACCGTATCCGAACTATCTTTCGTCACTTCAACCGTGATAACACCACTACCGTTAATCGTACTCCCGAATACTTCATCGCCAACCGTTTTTTCTTTTGGCATGCTTTCCCCATTAATAGATGATTCGTCGATTGCAGTTGTCCCACTAATAATTTTGCCATCTGTTGGTACTTGAGCCCCATTCAAAACTTTGACTCGATCCCCAATTGACAATTTAGCTACCGAAACCGTTTTAGTCGTTCCATCGGCTTGAAGTAATTGCGCTTCAGTTGGGTTCAAATTCAACAAATTGGTAATTTCCCGACGACTCTTCCCTTCTGCATACTCCTCTAAAAAGTGCGCTCCGGCAAAAATCAAAATTAATAAGGCCGCCTCCTCAAAATTACCCAGTAGCATTGCGCCTACCGCTGCTAACGTCATTAATAAATGAATATTCGGTACAAACTTTTTGGCCGCTACGCTTGCTCGATAGGTGTCTCCAAATCCTTCACCTATCACGTGGTAACCAGAGAAGACAACCACAAGGAAAAAGAGGCCATTCGAAAATTCTCCTATCACACGATGTAGCAACAGCCCCGCGATAAATAAAAGCAACCCAACGAAAAACAAAACCACCGGTGACTGACCATGATTATGCCCATGCGCATGTTCATGATTGTGTGTATGTTCATGGGTATGTTCAGGTGTGTGTTCGTATTTTTGACAGTTAACATGCTCTTCCATACTCTTCCCCTCCAAACAAATGTTTTATTAATCATATGTTAATTCATTCATATTATAATACACACATGTGTTTTTGTAAACAAAAAAAAGCAACAAATGAAAACGATTCATTTGCGCTCTTCAGGGAAGGATGATTGGCTTGGTTTATTTTTCTGCGATAACTTCAATTTCAACTAGTGCACCTAATGGCAAGTCTTTGACTGCAAATGCACTTCTGGCTGGATATGGTTCTTCAAAAAAGCTGGCGTACACCGCATTGACAGCTTGAAAATCATCAATGTTGGCTAGGAGAACCGTGGCTTTTACCACATTGGCCAATGTCAATCCATCTTCAGCCAAAACTGCCTCAACGTTTTTCAATGAAAACGTGGCTTGATTCTCTACACCCTCGACTAACGATCCCGTTTCCGGATTGATGCCTAATTGACCTGATACAAAAACAAGACCTTCCGTACTTCTGGAACGAGAATAGGGTCCTACTGGTTTTACTTTTTTCTCACTCATTGCTATTCCTCCTAATGTTGAAGCTTTTCATTAGTTTAAACCATGCCTGAAAAAAAATACAGTCCAAACGTGTTAATCGATAATAAAAATACCAAAGAAGATTTGGCCCCTCTTATACGGGGTGGGTTCCGATTAGATAGCCCTGAAAAGGCGATCATATCAGCGTATACAGCTGGTTTTCCATGTCCGCAAACAGGACAAACTGTCAGTGTAGATTAGCTCATTTGTCCAATTTACGGACAAACTGCTAACTTTATTATACACAAAACAATAATTAAGGAAAACGATTATTTCACTATCCTCATACTGTCCAAATACTCTTCTAAGTAGGCAATAAATTTCTTGCCTAAAAATGAAAATGTTGCTTGGTTTTTATAAATCAACACGAGCTGGTTGTCTTCCTCATTTTCTAAAGGAATTAATTTAATGCCTTGCCTTTCGGGGTATTTCACGAGACCTGAACCGGAGCCATAAGCATCTGTTTCATGTAAGATGCCGACCAAGGTGGCACGATCAGTGGTATGGATGACTTGTTCTGCATCAAAGAAATCCAAGATATCCTCTGAAAAGAAGGTGTAATGGTTGTCTTCTTGCGTAAATCGTACTTGCGGGAAGGGTTCTAAATCCTGGACGGTGACTGATTTTTTACGGCTTAACGGATGGTGCTCACTTAAAAAGATATGGGTTTGAAAATCGCCCATGACTCGATAGGTCAAATTGCCGCCTTCTAGCAAACGTAACAACCCTCGCCGATTGCGATTGTTGAAATACATCACGCCAATCTCGCTGCGAAAGTTTTCAACATCTTTGATCACATTCATAGTCGTATTTTCAAAAATTCGAAAATTGGTGTACTCAGGAAACTCTTTAATTAAGCGGCTCATCACTTCAGCAACAAAATCGTAATGTTGACTAGCAATGGAAAAATGATGTTCTCGCTGTTCTCTGGACAAAAAGCGATTTTCTAACAAACTAACCTGAGCCAAAACCTGCTGAGAATATTGTAGAAAATCTTTGCCATCCGAAGTCAATTTTGCGCCATGGTTGGTGCGTTCAAAGAGCGAGAGCCCAATTTCATTTTCCAATTCTTTGATTGCATGCGAAAGACTAGGTTGAGAAATATACAATTTTTTGGCCGCTTCACGAAAACTCCCGTTGTTGGCAATTGCGACAACATAGCGCATTTGCTGGATGTTCATGTTATCCGCTCCTTTTTCTTAGATTCTTCTATTATATATGGAAAACGTTTCATCGTTGCGATTCTTCTCCGATTTTTTCAATAAAACGAACGAAATAGTCCACAGCTGGCAGCAATGCCTGGTCATCCAAGCGGAAACGCGGGTCATGCAATTCATAGGGGCCGCCCGAGCCAATCATCACAAAACAACCAGGGATTGCTTCTTGGTAGTAAGCAAAGTCTTCGCCAATAGCAGTTTCCTTAACAACGCGTGTATCATAACCCATTTCTTTTGAAACTTCTAAGGCAAGTGCCGTCCACTTTTCATCATTAAAAACAGAAGGGCAATTGCCAAACCAATCCAAATCAATCGTGACATCATTTGCAATGGCTAGTCCAGCCAGGATGGCACGAATGCGTGTTTCGATGAACGCTCGATCTGCACGACTAAACGTGCGGACAGTGCCCTCAAGCATCGCTTCTTCGGGAATGACGTTCCAGGTATTGCCACCGTGAATCTGCGTAATGCTCACCACCGCATGGGCATCGGGAGCCAGATTTCGACTTACGATGGTTTGAAAGTCTTGAATAATCTGAGCAACAACAAGCAGCGGATCTTTGCCTTCATTTGGTTTGGCACCATGCGCTCCAGCACCGTGAATCTGAATGGCAAAGCGATCAACAGCAGCTGTTAATGCGCCTGCTTTCGTACCTAGTGCGCCCACGGGTAAGGATGGATCGTTGTGAAAGCCAAAGATAGCGGAAACATTTTCGAGTACGCCTGATTCTAAAACGGATTTCGCGCCAACACCCGTTTCCTCTGCCGGTTGAAACAAAACAATGAGTGTCCCCGCCAAATCTGCCTTGCGTTCATTTAGGGAAAGGGTTGCACCCAAAATCACCGCCATATGAAAGTCGTGGCCACACGCGTGCATAACTCCTGGATTTTCTGAAACATAGGGCACGCCCGATTTTTCTAAAATAGGCAAGGCATCGATATCAGAACGTAACGCAATCGTTGGGCCAGGCTTGGCTCCTTGAATGCGGGCAAAGACCCCTGTTGGTAAATCAACTGGCAGCAACTCGACCTTAGCTTCTTCCAAAATTGTTCGTAAACGACGTGTTGTTTCAAATTCCTTTGTTGATAATTCAGGGTGCCGATGCAATTCATGCCGAAAGTTGATTAAAAAATCGCCTCTATTTATTCCATCATTCATAGTGTTCTCTCCCTCTCAATCAGTGTATGCTTTCCCATGCGAAACAATTGCCTTTCTAATAAAAAGAAAACCTCCCAGTACCAATGACTGAAAGGTTCCTTTTTTTCGCTATCTGCTGTTGTCTAGTTGGTACGCAGCTATCAGTATGCGTCATTCGATTTTGCTTAGTATACCACTGCTTGAAATGGACTGTCTACATGAAACGAGTGAACCTCATTTAGCGGAATGCTTTTACTCTACGGCGCGAAAAGCTTCATCCAAGGCTGCAAGCAAATCATCAATCTGTTCAATGCCTATGGACAAACGAATGGTATTTGGTTTAATGCCTTGTTCCAAGAGCTCTTTTTCCGTTAGTTGAGAATGTGTCGTACTGGCAGGATGAATCACCAACGACTTCACGTCGGCGACATTGGCTAACAAAGAAAAAATAGGCAAATGATCAATAAAGTTCTGAGCTGTGGCTGCATCGCCTTTTATTTCAAACGTAAAAATCGACCCTGCTCCCTTTGGAAAATAGCGTTGATACAATGCATGGCTCGTCTCTGTTGGCAACGATGGATGATGAACCGCCTCGACTTGCGGATGATTGGCCAAATAGTCGACAATCTTCAGAGCATTTTCCACATGACGTTCCACCCGTAATGACAACGTTTCTAACCCTTGTAGAAACAAAAAGGCATGGAAAGGCGAGACCGTCGCGCCCGTATCACGCAATAAAATCGCTCGAATATAGGTAGCAAACGCCGCTGGTCCAGCAGCTTCTGCAAAAGCTATGCCATGATAACTTGGATTTGGATCTGCTATCCAAGGAAATTTATTGGCCGCTTTCCAATCAAATGTGCCTCCATCAACAATCACCCCACCAATTGCCGTACCATGTCCGCCAATAAATTTCGTGGCTGAATGAACCACAATATCTGCCCCATGTTCAATTGGTCGTAGCAAATACGGTGTCGCAAATGTCGAATCAATCACCAACGGAATATTATGCTCATGGGCAATTTTGGCAATTGCTTCTATGTCAATAATATTTGAGTTGGGGTTGCCTAGCGTTTCAATAAAAATGGCTTTGGTATTGGGCTGAATGGCTGCTTCAAAAGCTCCCTCTACCTGAGGATCAACAAAAGATGCCGTCACCCCGGCTACGAGTGGTAACGTATTGGCTAACAAATTATACGTCCCCCCATAAATGGTTTCTGACGCAACAATGTGTTCACCCGATTTGGCCAAAGCCGTAATCGTATAGTGAACGGCCGCCGCACCGGAAGCAACGGCTAACGATGCGACACCACCTTCTAATGCCGCGATCCGTTTTTCAAATACTTCTTGCGTTGGGTTGGTCAACCGACCATAGATATTTCCTGCATCCCGCAAACCAAATCGATCCGCAGCATGTTGGGAATCCCGAAAAACGTACGAACTGGTTGCATAAATTGGAACGGCCCGCGCGTCAGTCGCTGGATCCGCTTGTTCTTGACCAATATGCAGTTGCTTTGTTTCAAAATGCCAATTTTCTGAACTTGTTTGTTTTCCCATTCTCTTTTCCTCCACTCATTGTTGCTTCTTTTTCCACCTTACCATCTTCGAAAATCGTTTGTAGCCAACCCTGCCAGCTTCATACCCGCCACCTCTCATTTTTTAAAATAAAAAAAGCCCTTCAGAAACAATCTGAAAGGGCGTCATCACGCGGTACCACCTTATCTTCGTTATCTTTTTTGCCAAGATAACCTCTACAAGTATCCCCTGATACTCGGTGTTGTTAACGGACACTCCCGTCAATCCCTACTCATTTCGGAATCGACTGCTCCGAGACCATTTTCCTTACTCCTCATTTATCCATTTTCACCAGTCTGGACTCTCTTAGAAATGATTGAGTACCTACTTATCTCTTCTTTGCAGGCTATTTAATTGTAGCTAGCATAGCGATGTCACCGACAAGTGTCAATCGCTGGGATGATTCGTCTTTTCTATCACGACGTCCGAAAAATGAAAAAATAATGAGAAAACTTACGGAACCTTCATCTTAGCGTGATAATTTTTTTCTATCATGAAGCAGTTACAAAGCAGAACAAATTAACCAATAAAGCTGGCTTTCAGAAGGCTGTGATTTGCCAAGAATGGAAAATAGATTAGAATAAAAGCAGAGTACGCAAAGGAGGCAGCAATTATGGGAAAAGAAGTCATCTTGCAAGGATTTGAATGGTATTTACCGAACGACGGTACGCATTGGCATACAGTGGCTAGGATGGCTGATGAACTGGTAAAAATTGGCTTCACTGGCATTTGGTTACCACCTGCCTATAAAGGGGCTGCTGGCAAAGAGGATGTTGGCTATGGTGTCTATGATTTATTCGATTTAGGTGAATTCGATCAAAAAGGCACGATGGCCACCAAATATGGCACGAAAGCGGACTATCTTGCTGCCATCAGTGCGCTGAAAGAAGCCGGTCTTTCCGTTTATGCGGATATTGTCTTTAATCACATGATGGGGGCCGATGAGTTAGAAAAATTTCCCGCTGTTCAATACAATCCTGATAATCGTACGGAAGAAGAAAGTGCACAAGAGGAGATTGAAGCCTGGACCAAATTCACCTTTCCAGGTCGTGCAGGGAAGTACGATGACTATGTCTGGACTTGGAAAAATTTTTCGGGTGTTGATTATGACGAACGATCCAAAAGCCATGCGCTTTTTAACATTGGAGACAAGGGTTGGAGCGAGGAGGTCGATGATGAAAAAGGAAACTTCGATTATCTGATGGGCTGCGACTTGGATATGAATAATGAAGACACAATCGCCCAACTAGAAAAATGGGGCTCTTGGTTTTATGATTTGACCCAAGTTGATGGTTTCCGCTTAGATGCTGTCAAACACATCGAGTTTTCTTATTATGTTGACTGGTTACTCAATCGCAACAAGCAAGCAGGACGGGAATTGTTTGTTGTCGGGGAATACTGGTCAAATGAAACAGAAAAACTGGAAGATTACCTAAAATCATCTGGTAATATGGTCAATTTATTTGATGTGCCGTTGCATTTTCAGTTTTATGAAGCTTCTCATTCCAATGGTCAATTCGATATGCGGACGCTATTTGACAATAGTTTAGTTGACCGTCAACCTGATTTTGCTGTGACATTTGTCGACAATCACGATACGCAAATTGGTCAGATCCTCGAGTCATGGGTAGCTGGTTGGTTTAAACTCCATGCCTATGCATGTATCTTATTACGGCAAGAAGGGACGCCTGTTGTTTTTTGGGGTGACTTATATGGGATTCCAAGTAAAGACATCGCTCCAGTTGGGCAACCTCTACTTGATTTGTTGGCGGTTCGCAAAGCACTCTTAGGAGGAAAGGAAGTCGATTCTTTTGATGATCCATCCATTATTGGTTGGGCAACCATTAGTGAAGACAATCAATCAGATGGAGGCTTTGTTGTCTTAATGACAAACGCATCCGGCGGGGAAAAAGAAATGACACTCCATCCACGGTACGCGAACAAGTCCTTTGTTGATCTATTGCATCATAATGAAGCCATTGTCACTTTAGATGAGACAGGAAAAGGTGTATTCCCTGTCAACGATGGTCAAGTTTCTGTATATGTTCAAGAAGCATTTTACAAAAAAATAAAATAATAGTTGATTTTTAATTAATTTTTTTATTATTTTTGGAGGTATTTTTTTTGGACTAATGGCTGATAAATACGGTCGCGTCAAAGTTTTTTCATCTACTGTTCTGCTCTTTTCCATTGCTTCGCTATTGATGTACTTTGCTTCAAATATTTATCTTGTGTACCTATTTCGTTTTATTGCTGGGATTGGTGCAGGTGGCGAATATGGCGCTTGTATGGCACTTATTTCAGAGAGTGTTTCAAAAAAACATTTGGGTCTGGCAACCTCCATTGCTGGAATTGGTGGACAAGTTGGCGCGGCCTTAGCAGCAATTTTAGCTTCTCTTATTATTCCAACATTAGGATGGAAAATGCTTTATGTCATCGGAGCTCTTCCTGTTTTTATGGTCTTATTTATTCGCCGTAACTTAAAAGAACCCCCAGCTTTCCATAAAGTAAAACAAACCAAGAAACGTAGTCGGTTACAAGATCTATTCACAACAAACCACTTAATCCTGCAAACACTTGGCTTAAGTATCATGGTTACTGTGCAAATTGCTGGTTACTTTGGTCTAATGAATTGGTTACCTTCCATTATGCAACAACGCTTGAACCTCTCTGTCTCAGGTTCCTCACTCTGGATGGTCTGCACGATTCTCGGTATGTCTCTGGGCATGTTAACCTTTGGCACTATTATGGACAAAATCGGTCCCCAATTTGCTTTTGCTATCTTCCTACTCTTTTCTTCTATTAGTGTGTATTTACTGGTTCTGGCGACCAATAAATGGACCTTAATCGCCGCAGCTATGGTGGTTGGTTACTTCATTAATGGCATGTACGGTGGTTATGGTGCCATCATTAGTAGTTTGTACCCAACAGAAATACGTGCCACCGCAAACAATTTTATTATGAATCTTGGCCGAGCAGTCGGTGGGTTTTCCTCCATCCTCATCGGTTTTTTGATTGACCACTACTCCCTTGCTGCTGTCATGCTTTTTCTCAGTCTCATTTATTTGATAAGTCTGGCTGTCGTGCTTCTGTTGCCTGGCATGAAACAATTGCAACGAACAAAGGCCATCACTCGCATAAAATAATCCTAGTAGCGGCTGTCTAAAAAAGGCAGTTGCTACTTTTTTCTATTATGCTTTACATACTAGTTAATCCTTGCTATACTTCTTTCATCGACTAAGTTGTATTACATACTAGATGAAAGGATCGACTTATGAAAAATACGCAATTGCTAAAAGGTGTATTGGAAGGATGTGTTCTTTTGCTCATTCAGAAAAAAGAGGTCTATGGTTATGAATTGGTTCAAGAGCTAAAGCGAATGGGGTTTACCGAAATGGTAGGCGGGACTGTCTATCCTCTTTTGCAAAAATTAGAAAAAAAAGGCGCACTGACCAGTCACATGAAGCCTTCTGCAGATGGTCCCGATCGCAAATATTACCAAGTAACAGCGATTGGTGACGAACTGGCTGAAGCATTTCTTAAAGAATGGCAAGCACTGCTTACTACCGTCGAGCACTTTACTCAATTAGAAGGAGGATTACAACATGACTGACGGAAATACCGAACGACTTATTGAACAAAACAACCAACTGCGGGAACAACTGACAAAGGAAAATGAAACCTATTATTCTGATTTGTTGGTGTACACAAGAATTCGGGGATTCTTCCTAGATGAAAAAAAGTTAGAAGAACAACTACTTGAAATCCTGCAAGATATTCTTGATGCCCAGAAAGAAGGTTTGACGGCAGCCGATTACTATGGCCATCACCCCCAAAAGCTAGCTGAACAATTACTTGATACCCTTCCGAAATCAAGCAAAAAAAATCTGATGAAGTGGGCGGGATATATTTTTGGCCTCAGTAGTTTTTATACACTTATCTCTCAATTTAGCGATACAAGCAATCAGTTACGGCTTGGAAACTTTCTAATCAACGGGGTTTTGACAATTGTTTTCATTGCTTGCTTGTTTTTAATTATTCAAAAAAGCATCTATACTCAACTGATTAAAAATAAAATACTCCTTTACATAGTACTTTTTGTTGTTGCAGGTACGTTATTTTTTGGCGTGATTGGCGCGCAACTCTTCTTGCCGAACTTTTTTGCTATTTCTGTTTCCAATTCTTTCATGATTGGCTTCATTCTTCTTTTTCTAGCCGTCATCACCGGTTATTTTTTTATGAATCGCCAAAAACAAGCCGAACTATTGATAGCTATTCTCCCCTTTGTTTATTTTTCTGCTATCTCTGGTTTATTATTGCGTATCCCTGCTCTCCACTCTTTTTTTACCCAGTTAGCTGGTAAAATGACGCTCGTCGCTGGTAGCATCGCTTGTTTGATTTGGTTTTATATTCGCTTATTCGCATTTACCAAAAAAAAGACAACGCCATAACACGATGAATAGTTAGATAAGGCGCCATTCGTTACCTGAATCAAACAATCCCGCATCCCATCTAATAAATGGCTCTGACCGTGGATGCTTAACGGCCAAGGTGCTTGTGGTCCTCCTTAAATGAACTTGCTTTTTCATTTGATTTTCGACCCTCACTCGCAATTTCTATTCATTGAACGATAACCTATTCAAAAAAACAAACGATGGAGAATAATCACACAAGGCTCCATCGTTTGACTATGAAAAATTGCTTATACGGCAGATGCTTCTGTCAGTTTGTCACCTTCTTTTGCATCACGACTCTTCCACCAAGTTGCTAAAACCGAACCAGATAAGTTATGCCAAATAGAAAAGATAGTGGCGGCGACTGCTGCTTGCGGTGTAAAGAATTTCAAGGCAAGGGTGGCAGCTAAAGCTGAATCTTGCATTCCAACCTCAAAGGTGATTGCCTTTTGTTGGGGGTGATCCAATTTAATCACTTTTGCAAACAAAAATCCTAAGCCATAGCCACATAAATTATGCAACATCACAACTGGAATAACTAAAAATGTTGCTGCTTCAGTAAATGTTGCATGATTGGCAGAAAATACAGCCACAATGATTGCCAAAATAGCTAGTTGTGAAACCATGGGTGTAACTTGATTCACCTTATCCAACTTGTGACCAAAAAAGGTATGCAAAACAACCCCTAAGACAACTGGAATCAAGACAATTTTTACCGTATTTAAGAACATGGCTTCTGCTGGAACATCGATATAACTACCTGCTAAGACGGAAACCAGTAACGGCAACATAACAGGGGCCAACAATGTTGATAGAAACCCAATTGAAACATCTAATGCGACGTCGCCTCCTGCAATAAATGCCATTACATTGGAGGAGGTCCCTGAAGGTGCTGATCCAACCAAAATAACGCCAACAGCCAATGCTCCATCTAAACGAAAAAGCTTCACCAAAAGAAACGCCAATGATGGCATAATCACATAATGAGCGATGGTCCCAAGAATAACGGGCAATGGATTTTTGGCGATTCGTTTAAAATCAGCTACACTTAGACTCAAGCCCATTCCAAACAAAACAAGCATTAATAAATAAGAAGTATACGGAACAATAGCTAATCCGACACTTGGCACGACAAAGGCAAAGACTGCCACAACGACGACTAAGAGTGTAAAATATTTTGAAACCCACTGACTAAATACTGCTACTTGTTTCATTTTTTCATTCCTTCTTTCTTCAATTCAACACACAACTAATGAACCATTCATCAATAGAACTGCCTATTTAGACTCACCAAAATACTAGGGCTCAATCAAAAACACTTTTCTTCTTTAAACGCTCCCCCATCTCAAATTTCTATTCTTTGAGGTCTTCCGAGATTGCGTATTTTTGTATAAAAAAAATCCTATTCGACGAAGACGAATAGGACCTAGTCATTAGCATTCACTTTGCTAATTGTCTATGTCCTACACCTAATAATAATGACTAATAAAACTTTGACTTGTTTCATGTCTTTCACCCTTTCTTTTGATGAGTTTTCCATTAGTTGTTAATTAAAATAATCCTAATTTATAATTAAGTCAATGATTTTTCAGAAAATTCTTTCATTATTTTGTCACTTTTCGCTTTTTGGCTAAAAAAAGAACATCTTTCGCTAATGAACGCTTTGTTGTTCATTGGTGAAAGATGTTGTTCTTAGGTTTGTTCAAAAAAAGTATCGGGAATGAAGAGGTTTCCCAAAGTAACTGCCATGATTGCCTTAATCGCATGCATCCGATTCCCGGCTTGTTCAAAGACTTTGGACTTTGGCCCTTGAAAGACCTCATCCGTTATTTCCAATGCTGCAACTTGAAACTGATCCGTCAATTGTTTTCCTTTACTTGTTTGCTTATCATGAAAAGCAGGCAAACAATGCAAAACAATCGTGTCAGGATTGCCTGTTTTTTGAAGTAGATCCGCGTTAATTTGGTAGGGCAACAACAACTTCACACGTTCGTCGACGTCAATCGACTCACCCATTGAAATCCAGACATCGGTGTACAAAGCATCCGCCCCTTTGACGGCTTCTGTTACTTCTTCGGTAATAAAAATCGTTGCACCGGTCTGTTCGGCATAACCTTCCGCCAGTTCACGAACCCATTTCTCTGGTTGTAATGCAAGTGGTGCCCCTATCTGAATCGAAACACCAAGCATAGCACCCGTAACTAGTAGACTGTTGGCCACATTGTTTCGGCCATCTCCTACATAAGCCAGTGTTTTGCCTTCAAGTGTGCCAAACTGCTCCTTGAGTGTCATAAAATCAGCGATCATTTGAGTCGGATGCCAACTATCCGTTAAGCCATTCCAAACAGGAACCCCGCTATCGGCTGCCAGTTGTTCAACCACTTGTTGGTCAAATCCCCGAAATTCGATTCCGTCAAACATACTTCCCAAAACTTTAGCCGTATCACTCACCGATTCTTTTTCCCCAAGCTGGATATCCTCTTTTCCTAAAAATTCCGGATGGGCTCCTAAATCATTGGCGGCAACCGTAAATGCTGAGCGCGTTCTTGTGGATGTTTTTTCAAACAAAAGTGCAATATTTTTACCAGCTAAATAAGGGTGAGGAATATGTTGCTTCTTCAATTGCTTTAAATGAATGGCAAAATCAATCAAATAATGTAACTCACTACCTGTAAAATCAATCTCTTTTAGAAAAGATTTTCCTTGAAAATGCATACGAACCCTCCTATTGGTGAACCATGCTCATTTGTAAGACTTGTTTTATCTTTTGACTTGCTTCAATCAGATCAGCGCCTTTAATGACAAGTGGGGGTAATAAACGTAGCGTATTGCCGTGTGCAGATAGTGTCAACACACCTTCTTGGTGCAATGCTTGAATAACGTTGCCTACAGGTAGTTCAGGTGCTAGGTGGATGCCTATCATCAACCCTTTCCCAGAAAGACTTTCTACAACTGCTAAATTGGCTAGGTCTTTTTCTAAATAATACCAGAATAAGGCAGCTTTTTGCGTGACAGCCTCCAAAAATTCATCATCCAAAATCGTTAAGACTTGATTTGCAGCGGCCATTGCAAGCGGATTTCCACCAAAAGTTGTCCCATGAGCACCTGCTGAAAAGGCCGAAGCGAGTTCTTTTTTCCCAATCATAGCTCCAACTGGAATCCCGTTTGCCAACCCTTTGGCCGAAGTGACAATATCCGGATCCATCGCATAATGTTGATACGCGAAAAGTTTGCCTGTTCGGCCCATACCAGATTGCACTTCATCAATGATTAACAAGACTCCTTTGTCCTTGCATTCTGTATCCAATGCCTCTAACCAATCTGCCTCTCCAGCGGTCATCCCGCCTTCCCCTTGAACTACTTCGACAATCACTGCCGCATAATCTTCCGTGATTGCTTGTAACGATTGAAAATCGTTGTACGGCATGAAGGTGACATCGCTCAGCAATTCTCCAAACCCTTCTTTTATTTGTTCATTTCCCGTCACTGACAGAGAACCCGTAGAACGTCCATGAAATGAATGGTTGAATGAAAGTATCTTGGTTTTCCCAGTCGCTTTACGTGCCAGTTTTAACGCAGCCTCATTTGCTTCCGTACCTGAGTTGCAGAAAAATACTACTTTGTCTTCGCCTTGAACCAATTTTTCGGCTACTGCTTCTTGAAGATGATTTTCATATAAATTTGAAGTATGCCAAATTTGGCCCAACTGTGCCGTTACTGCCTCATTTAATTGTTTGACATTGTACCCCAGATTACACACCCCAATGCCACTTGTTAAATCCAGGTATTGCTTGCCTGTTTGATCTGTGATGGTCACACCTGATCCTGAAATAATTTCAAATGGAAACCGGTTATAGGTTGGAAATAGTGTAGTCATATTGATGAGCCCCTTCCTTTAAAATTGCTGTACCTGCTTGACTGAGTGTATTGGTGATCATTATTTTTTCAACACCGTTTTGAAGAGCATGAAACGCGGCCCTTAATTTGGGTTGCATCCCCGCTGTAATGATATTCTGTTGTTGCAGCAAACTAGCCTGATTCGCATCAAGTTGAGGAAGAACTTTCCCCTCGTTTAATACTCCTGGAACATCCGTTATTAGATAAAGAGCCTCGGCTTGTAACAGGCTGGCAATGCTTGCTGCTGCAGTATCCCCGTTGATATTAAGCCAGCTACCTTCTTCATCAATGGCTAATGGTGCCAATACACCAATATCAGTCTCTAGAATACTGGCGAAAACTTCTTCATTTACCTGCGTAATCTCGCCGACAAACCCGTAACGTTCCCGATTCACACATGTGCCGGTAATCAAGTGATTAATCGCAGCATGTAACCCAATAGCTGACAGGTCATGATCAGCTAAGTGCTGTAAAATTTGCGGTTGAGCAAAACCCAAGAGAACCATCCGTGTAAGTTCTAATGTTGCAAAATCGGTTACTCGAATCCCGTTGTCTTTGCGAACTGGTAGATGCAATTTCCTTGAAAATTCGGTGATTTTATTGCCACCACCGTGAACAATCAAGACCTTTTTTCCCATCATTCGCCAATTCATCACTTGCGTATAAAATGCTTCGGTTAATTCGTTCATGGCATTGCCACCAATTTTAATAACGATTAGATTTTCCATCGAATCCCTCTTCTCTCTTGTTATTGCTCAACGTGGTCTTTTTTAGGTTGAATAGGTTGCATTAATTTTGACGTAATCATAGGTTAAATCACAACCCCACGCCTTCCCCACTTGTGAATCAGTTTGTAAATCGACATCAATAAAAACAGTTGCTTGTTGCAATGAGTTGCTTACTTCTTGCTCCGAAAATGGAACGGGTTGACCATCTTTCACTACTTCTATTTGGTTTAGTTTTACGGTCACTTTGTCTGGTTGAAACTGGCAGTTTGTCGCACCAATTGTACTGATGATGCGGCCCCAATTGGGATCATTACCAAACATGGCCGCTTTTACCAAATTCGAGCCCACAATCGCTTTGGCTATTATTTGTGCTTCATTTTTGGTCTTTGCGCCATTGACTGTTGCTTCAATCAATTTGGTAGCACCTTCTCCATCGCGGGCAATCATTTTGGCTAGCTCCGTCAATAAAAAACGATACAGTTCTTTCACAAATGGATACTCTTCCTTTGTCAATGTCACCACCGGGTTTTCTGCCAAACCATTGGCAAGTAACACTACCGCGTCATTGGTTGACGTGTCGCCATCGACCGTGATTTGATTGAAGGTTTCATCCGTTAATTCACTAAGCATGCTTTGCAAGCACTCAGCTGCAATCGCACAATCCGTCACAACAAATCCCAGCATTGTCGCCATATTGGGATGAATCATACCCGAACCTTTGGCAAACCCACTAAATGTGCATTTCTTCCCTGCAATCGTTGCCGTAAGACAAAGGGTTTTGGTTTTTGTATCAGTGGTTAAGATGGCTTCTGTCAGTAGAATATTGGTGGTTTTTTTTAATGCGGCTATGCCTTTTGCCATTTTTTCCATTGGTAGGTAGGCGCCAATCAAACCCGTAGAGGCCACCCCCACTAAAGACGGATCAATTGCCAATTTTTCTGCCACCCATTGTTGCTCTTGTAGGACATCTTTGATACCTTGTTCGCCCGTACATGCATTAGCAAAGGCACTGTTCATAACCAGGGCTTGCAGTTGATGATTGGTTTGAATCAACCGCTTCATGCTAGCAGTTGGTGCTGCACAAAATTGATTGGTGGTGTAAACTCCTGCCGCCGCGGCTGGTACATCAGATACCAACCATCCAACATCTAATTTGCTGTAGCGTAACTTGGCATGAACTGCATCACTTGTGTATCCTTTGGGCCACGTAAAAACTTGCTCCGTCCATTCATTCATGATTTGTTCCTCCTCTTTATGGACATTGAGGAAGAAGCGGCAGTCCAGCTGATTCCTCAAATCCAAACAACTTATTAAAATTCTGCACTGCCTGACCCGCTGCCCCTTTCACCAAATTATCTAAAACTGAGACAATCGTCAGAACTTGGGTTGTTTCATTCATGACTAATCCAATGTCACAAAAATTTGATCCGGTGACATCTTTAATCATTGGTAATTCCTGTCCCCTAAATCGAACAAATAAACATTCATCATAATAATTTCGATACACCTTTTCTAGCGTTTCTTGGGTCATCTTTTTCTTTAATTTGACGTAATGGTTAGCGATGATTCCTCGAGTAATCGGTAACAAGGTAGTTGAAAACTGTATGGATTGAATCTCCCCATCCCACTTTTGCAATTGCTGAATCATTTCCGGAATATGCTGATGATGATTCAATTTGTATACCCATGCATTTTCATTGATGAAAGGAAAATGACTGGATGAAGCCAACTTTTTCCCTGCACCGGATACTCCAGACTTGGCATCAACGATAATGGAATCAGTCTCTAACAGTCCTTCCATCGCCAGTGGTGCGAGTGCTAATAAAACAGCAGTGGCATAACAACCTGGGTTTGCTACATAGTTTGCGTAGTCCTGAGTGAATTCACTTAAGCCATACGTCACCTTCGCTTGATCAGGAAGCATTCGATTGGGTTGCCCATACCATTTGTCGTACTCTGCAGCTGAATGAAGCCGATAGTCCCCCGATAAATCAATGACAGGAAACGCACTTTCAATCAAAGATGCAGCGAATTGACTCGCTGTACCAGAAGGAGTTGCAAAAAATAAACAATCCACCTGCTCTTTCACTTTCTCCGAATCAAATGGATAAATCACGAGATGATTCTCGCCAAAAGCCGGTAAAATTTTGGATAGTTGACGCGGCTCTGCATTGGTTTGATTACCATAAAGGTAGATTTCATCAACTTCTGAATGATTGATGAGAAAGGAATATAAAACCATCCCACTGTATCCCGTCACACCCACAATACCGACATTCATTTTATCACTCTTTTCTGAATAAACATTCAATAATTATCTAATAATATAATCTATATTATCAGTTTTTTCAATCATTTTATTAATAAAAATTAATTATTTCGGCATAAAATTGAATATAAAACGAATTCATCCGTTTTAAAATGAACATTCTATTGTTTTTGACTACTTGAACGGAAAATAATAATTGCATAAAAATAACTTATACGGATAAAAATATTCAATTCCGTTTTTATCAAATTTAAGATAGAACTTGCATTTTAATTAAAATTCGATTATAAATGAGAAAATACCTGCGTGTTGTGAGGGAGAATTTCTCTGCCATTCATGCTAGAAAGAAAGGTGATCTGATGAAAAATTTTGTTTTGATTTCTCCCCATTTTCCAACGAATTTTCTTCCGTTTGCTGCCCGTTTAAAAGAAGCTGGGATGCGCACACTTGGCATTGCTGATGCTGCTTATGAAAGTTTGCCAGAGGAATTACGAAGAAATTTAACCGAATATTATCGGGTAGATGATATGGAAGATTACAATCAAGTTTATAAAGCAGTTGCTTTTTTTGCCTTTAAATATGGTAAAATCGACCGAATTGAATCCCACAATGAGCACTGGTTAGCACTTGACGCCAGACTACGTCAAGATTTTAATGTTCTGGGTTATCGCCCTGAAGATGTGGATATTGTTACGCACAAATCCAAGATGAAAAAAGTCTTTCGTCAAATTGGTTTACCCGTAGCCAATGGTCGCGTATTTAGCGGAACAGAAGATGCCTTATCATTAGCAGAAGAACTTGGTTATCCAGTAATTGTTAAACCGGATAATGGGGTCGGAGCAGGCGATACTTACAAATTGGGCCACTAGTGTTGCATTAAAAAATTTTTTTATTCCATGAAACAAAAAAATCCTTTATACTAGCACTTGGATGACTTATCCAAGACCAATAAAAAGGACCACAACAT
>NZ_JBHUMO010000005.1:0-49464 GCF_042685105.1 Enterococcus camelliae
ATGTTGTGGTCCTTTTTATTGGTCTTGGATAAGTCATCCAAGTGCTAGTATAAAGGATTTTTTTGTTTCATGGAATAAAAAAATTTTTTAATGCAACACTAGTGTGGACATCTACTTGCTCTGCTCTGGACAAGTCTAACATTTCTTGAACCAAGACTTTCATTCGACTGATTTCTTGCATGCTTGCGGATAAAGATTCTGCTAATACTTCTGGATCATCTTTTCCCCATCGATCTAGTAGACGTAAGTGTCCTTCTATTACTGCCACTGGTGTCCTTAATTCATGAGAGACATCTTCAACAAATTGTTCCTGTTGTTCGATATAAGAACGCATGCGATCTAGCATTTCATTAAAGATTTCCGCTACATCTGCTAGTTCATCGTGCGTCGTTATTTCAGGCATATGAATGTCAGACTGTGGATTTTTTCGAATTTCTTCCATTGTATCTCGCAGTACTTTCAATGGCCTTAAGAAATAGACGGAAAGAAAATACCCCAAAACACTACTTAATACAAGAGAAATAATTTCCAGTAATATTAGCAAAAGAAGCAAACGTTGTCGAATATCGGCTAAACCTGATAATTCATAAAACGTTTGAACGTAGCCAATCGTCTCTTTTGTTTCTTTAGAAACCACTTTTTGTACGAAAATAAATCCAGAAGTATCATTGACTGTTATGATTGTCGGTTCTGATTGGTTGGTACCTACTAACGCCATGTCTTCTTTCTTGGTTTTAAAAACCAAATCTTTTTGGAGATTATAAATATACATTCGCATCTCTGGTTGACCCAAATCGGAAATAAATGGATCTATATCCATCAAAATCCCCTCAATAGTCGACGTCCGATCATAAACACTATTTTCCCCGTTGCTACTATTCGTCAGCGTTCGGTAACTTTCAACTAAGTTCAATTCTCGATTTGAATTCGCTAATCGCGAAACAGCCTCCTCTGTCGTTTGAGCTGCGTTTTTCCGCTCCTTCTCAACAAATAAATTGACAGAAGACTTATAAGTAATTACCGCAAACACAGTAAATACAACAAATATGAAGAAAGAACTTGCAAGAGCCCACTTCACAGTTAAAGATAGCCCTCTCAGTCCTTCATTCTTGTTTCTCTTCTTTTTTTGAATCATCGATTTCATGAACGCATCACATAACCTGTACCACGAACTGTTTGGATATAACTTTCTTCCCCTGGCACATCGATTTTATTTCTCAAATAACGTATATAGACATCCACTACATTGGTTTCAACTTCCGTTTCGTAGCCCCAGACTTTATTCAATAAAACATCTCTGGCTAACACAACGTTCACGCTCTCCATTAGTGTTAAGAGCAATTCGTATTCACGTTTTGTCAATTCAATGACTTCTGTTCCACGACGGACAATTCGGTTTTCTTTTTCAATCGTTAAATCGCGATACGTAATGGTCGTTTGTTTAGAGATATTTTTATCACTCTCAATATCAACACGACGAAGTAACGCACGTAAGCGCGCAAGCAACTCTTCAATTGCGAAAGGTTTCACAATATAATCATCCGCACCATGATCCAATCCAGAAACGCGATCAATAACAGAATCTCTCGCAGTCATCATGATAATGGGGGTATTTTTCACTTGACGAATCCGTCGACAAACTTCTAAGCCATTTAATTCGGGTAACATTAAATCCAATAAAATGGCATCCCATTCATTATTGAGAGCGGCATCCCATTCATTATTGAGAGCGGCATCCAAGCCTGTCCGGCCATTGTAATGGACATCAGTTGTGTATCCTTCATGTTTTAATTCTAATTCAACAAAGCGAGCGAGATTTTTCTCGTCTTCTATAATCAATACCCTACTCATTTATTTACTTTTCCCTTTCTATTGAAAACACTTTTTTTATTCTAAGCAACAATCCGATTTTAACACGAACTAATCAATAAAAAAAGAGATTCACTACAAAACATCTTGTTCTGCAGCATCTCTTTTTTTACAAAATTATTTTATTGTTCTTCATACCAAGAATAATGGAAGATTCCTTCGCGATCTGTCCGTTCATATGTGTGCGCTCCAAAATAATCTCTTTGTGCTTGGATGAGATTTGCAGGTAGTCGTTTCGAACGATAAGAATCAAAGTAGGCGATAGCAGATGAAAATGTTGGTACTGGGACACCAGCTTTTACGGCAATTGCTACTACATCTCTCACTGCTTGATGATATTTTTTGGTAATATCGTTAAAATAATCATCTACTAGTAGGTTTTCGATGTCAGCGTTTTTGTCATAAGCATCCGTAATTTTTTGCAGGAAGCGAGCACGGATAATGCAGCCAGCTCGCCAAATTTTTGCAATTTCTCCGAATGGCAAATCCCAATCATACTCTTTCGACGCTTTTCTTAATTGAGCAAAGCCTTGAGCATAACTCATAATTTTACTGAAATATAAAGCTTCGCGAATTTTTTCTACAAATTCTTCTCTATCACCGGTAAAAGCATAGTCAGGTTGAGTTAAAATTTCGCTTGCAGCAACTCTCTCTTCTTTATAAGCAGAAATGTATCGTGCAAATACGGATTCTGTGATAAGTGGTAACGGCACACCTAAATCTAGCGCACTTTGACTTGTCCATTTTCCAGTTCCTTTATTTCCAGCCGCGTCTAAGATTACATCGACAATCGGTTTTCCAGTTCCCAAATCATCTTTTCTCGTTAAAATATCCGCAGTTATTTCAATTAAGAAACTATCTAGCTCGCCAGTGTTCCATTCCTTGAAAATTTCTGCCATTTCATCGACAGATAAGCCAAGGATATTTTTCATTAAGTCGTAGGATTCAGCAATCAATTGCATATCTCCATACTCAATACCATTATGAACCATTTTAACATAATGTCCTGCTCCATTGGGTCCAATGTAAGTGACACATGGTTCTCCATCTTCTGCTTTGGCAGAAATTTGTTCTAAGATAGGTGCGACAAGCTCGTATGCTTCTTTTTGTCCCCCAGGCATAATGGAAGGGCCTTTTAGCGCTCCTTCTTCTCCTCCAGATACACCAGTACCAATGAAGTTAATTCCTGAATTTGCCAAATCCTCACTGCGACGAATGGTATCTTTAAAGAACGTATTTCCACCGTCGATGAGTACATCTCCTTTATCCAAATGAGGAAGCAAGGCTTGAATGGTTGCATCGGTTCCTTTACCTGCCTGAACCATCAGCACAATTCTTCTAGGCTTTTCAATTGAGTCAACAAATTCTTCTACACTATAAGTTGCCTTCAAATTTTTATCTGGATGTTCTGCGACAACGGCTTCTGTCTTTGATCCCGTGCGATTGTATAAAGCAACTGAATACCCGCGGCTTTCAATATTTAACGCTAAATTTTTTCCCATCACGGCCATTCCGACAACGCCAATTTGCTGTTTTGTCATGCGTACTCCTCCTAATACGATTTTCGTTGTTCTTTTTTCTAAACCATTATATCGTAAAAAAGATCTTTATGAAACTCTTCTTTCTTAATTTCATATTTTCAGAAAAAAAAATAAATCCAAGGCTCCATGGTTAGCCTTGGATTTTACATTCATTTCTGAAAAAATGAATTATGCTTCTTTTGAAGTTACGTCTTTTCCATCGTAATGTCCGCAATTCGCGCAAACATGATGGCTTTTTTTCATTTCACCACAATTTGAACATTCATTTAAACCATTGATTGTTAACTTGTAGTGTGTACGGCGTTTCGCTTTTTTAGCTTTTGATGTTCTTCTAGCTGGTACTGCCATGTCTTACACCTCCTTAATTTGTCAAACAACTATAGAGTTGCAATTTATTCCAATCTCACTTATTCTCATCAGAATAAAAATCTGATAATTTTGCAAGACGAGGATCAATTTTTTGTTGTTGCTTTTCATGAATCAATGATTCATATTCATCTTCAGACAAGACTTTCCAGCCTTCTCCTGAAGGTAAATCTTTTCCGTTCTGTTCTTCTTCCGTTAATACTTGAAGAGGAATAGCCAAGACAATGTTATCCACTACAGATTCCGTTAAATCAAGCGTTTGTGTTTCAAGAAGAAGCACTTCTTGCTCATTGATTTTGTCTTTGTTTGCACGAAATTGTTCAGGAGTCATAAATAATTCATCCACTTGGAAAACCATTGGCAAACGCACCGGTTCTAATGACCGTGTAGAAGGCAATGTTAGCATTGTTTCTACTTCATAGAATAGCAAATAAGAATCCGCTTCAACGGTGAGTGTTCCTTTCACTTTGACAGGAGCTGCATCGAGAATCATCGCTTCTTTTTGTTTCAAGCGATCAGTTATATCTAGCGATGTATCAAAACTGATTGATTCTTTTTTATACTTGGTTAATTCTAGCAACGACCATTTCATTATTTATCACCTCTTAAGCAACAAAGATTATTATACGGAGCTTAAATATGTTTGTCAATGTATTTTTCTTGACAGGCATAAAATAACCCCTCGTGCTAAGAATCTGTAAACAATTTGTTTTATGCAGATTGTTTCAACAACTCTTCGCGAGAGGGGATTTGGATTACCTTAAATTAAATGGCTGTTGTTTCACCACGATAAACGATACCACGTCGAGAATCAACGGTAATCAATTCGCCATCTTTAATTGTATTGGTAGCGCCTTTTGCACCGACAATGACTGGTAAATCTTTGGCAATTCCAACAACGGCTGCATGTGAGGTCAATCCGCCATCTTCTACAACCAAAGCTGCTGCTTTATCAATAGCAGGCATGTATTCTTTATCGGTTGTTGGGACAACTAAAACCATACCATCTTGTGCCTTAGCAATAGCATCTTCTGCATTCTTAGCCACAACTGCATTTGCAACAACAGAACGTTCACCAACACCTTGAGCTTCAATTAATTTCGAACCAATTAGTTGAATTTTCATAACGTTTGTTGTTCCTCTTTCACCTACTGGAACACCTGCAGTAATCAAGATTAGATCGCCTTCTTTAGCAAATCCTAATTCGACAGCTTTTTTCGTAGCCAATTCGAACATTTCATCTGTTGTTCTTGGTTTTTCAGTTACAGTTGGGTAAACACCCCAGTTAAGCATTAAGCCACGTTTTGTTCGTTCGTCAAAGGTTACTGCCAAAATATCAGCATCTGGACGGTATTTTGAAATCATTTTTGCAGTATGACCTGATTCAGTTGCTGCAACAATGCATTTTACGTTTAGATTTTTTGCTGCACGTGCAACTGATAATCCGATTGTTTCAGTAACATCTGTTTTATCAAATTGATTGATTTGGAATGTTCCCATACTGTTCAATGCTTTTTCAGCTTCGCTGTCAATACGTGCCATCGTTGCAACGGACTCTACTGGGTATTCTCCATTTGCAGATTCACCTGATAACATCGTTGCATCTGTTCCATCAAACACAGCATTTGCAACGTCTGACGCTTCTGCTCTTGTTGGACGAGGGTTGTGTTGCATTGATTCTAACATTTGAGTTGCAGTAATAACTGCTTTACCGACTGCGTTACATTTTTTAATGATAGTTTTTTGAACCATTGGTACATATTCAGCAGGAATTTCAACACCCATATCTCCACGAGCTACCATGATTCCATCAGAAACTTTCAAGATTTCATCAATATTGTCAATACCTTCTTGTGATTCAATTTTAGAAAAAATTTGAACATGTGTCATATCTTTTTCTTCTAAAATTTCACGAATATCTAAAACGTCTTGTGCTTTACGAACGAAGCTTGCTGCAATAAAGTCAATATCATTGTCACAACCAAAACGGATATCCTCAGCATCTTTTTCAGTAATTCCTGGAAGGCTGATTGATACACCTGGTGCATTCACGCCTTTGCGTGATCCTAAAATACCGGCATTTTTCACAACTGTAACTAATTCTTTGTTAATTTCATCTTTTTCACTAATTTGCATATCAATCAGGCCATCATCAAATAATACATGTCCACCAACTGCTACATCATCAAATAATCCTGGATAAGTAACAGCAATTTTTTCTTTTGTTCCTTCCAATGAAGCATCCATTGAAATCCGAACTACATCACCAATTTCAAAAGCGATTTTCCCATTTTCTGTTGCTTGAACCGTCGTACGAATTTCTGCACCTTTTGTGTCTAGTAGGATTGCAACGTCTTTTCCAGTATTTTTCACAGCTTCACGCACTAATGTCATGCGGGCCAATTGTTCTGAATGGTCCCCATGGGAGAAATTGAAACGAAAAACATTTGCACCTGATTCAATTAATTGAGTGATGATTTCAAGTGTATTACTTGCTGGTCCTAATGTGCTAACAATTTTAGTCTTTTTCATGGAAAAATTTGCTCCTCTTCATTTATTAAACAGGCATTATGCCGTTTTTTAACAAGATTAAAATGATAATTCTTTATTTAATTGATACAGAGAGATATCAGGTTTGTGCTTATTGTTTTCAAGCGTGTCAATGATGTCTGCAGCGACGACTTGATTCTCTTCAATACCTATGCATAGACCGCCTTTTCCCTCTTTCAATAAATCAACAGCATAGCCGCCAAATTTACTTGCTAAAACGCGATCGCGTGCGCTAGGAGAGCCCCCACGAACAATGTGTCCTAAAATAGATACTCGGGTATGGAAATCACCATATTGAGACAACAATTCAGCAAATTCATTTCCACCCATAACGCCTTCAGCTAGCACTATTAGACAGTGTTTTTTCCCTCTGTCACGTCCTGCTTGAATTCGTTTTGCTACTTCTTGAATATCAAAGTCATGTTCAGGAATGATAATTTCATCCGCTCCGCCTGCAACACCTGACCAGAGCGCAATATCACCCGCATTTCTCCCCATTACTTCAATAACAAACGTACGCACATGCGACGTTGCTGTATCACGAATACGGTCGATTGCATCCAACACAGTATTAATCGCTGTATCGAAACCTACTGTAAAATCTGTTCCCGGAATATCATTATCAATGGTACCTGGAACCCCTACAGCTGGATACCCTCTTTTGGTCAAGGCCATCGCTCCATGATAAGATCCATCTCCACCAATGACAACAAGTCCTTCAATCCCAAATTTCTTGAGTTGTTCAATTCCTTTTAATTGACCTTCTTCGGTTGCAAATTCAGGGTAGCGCGCAGAATATAAAAACGTTCCACCACGTTGCACTTTGTCTCCTACATCTGCCACATCTAATCTACGAATATCACCTGCCACCAAACCTGCAAATCCATAGTTAATTCCGTAAACTTCCATGCCTTCGTAAATTGCTTTACGAGTCACTGCGCGAATTGCCGCATTCATCCCAGGTGCATCGCCACCACTAGTTAAAATTCCGATGCGTTTCATTTACACATTCACCTCATTATTTTTATTTGCTCTTCTACTAAAACACACTGTTTTCGTGTTATCCACAACTGATATTTTACCATTTTTATTAGTTATTGTCTTGAAATAACGTGAAAATTTTAACCAACGTAACGAAAAATGTAACAATCACTTGAAAATTACATTCTCTTTTCCTAACAAATTCTTTAGTATCTCCGCTACTTTGGTATTATTTTCGACCCGTAAGTTATCAGGCAAATTTTTCCGTTTTTTTTCCATTTCGTAGAATAAAATAACAGGAATATCTCCTTTATTTTCTTGGATAATGTTGGCTAATTGATTTAAAATGCTTATTTCTTGATGTTGCTTGTCTATTTTCAAATAACAAGTTACTTGACTTGATTCTTTTCTCACCTGACTAGCCAATTGAATTTTCTGCACCAAAATTTGCATTTCACCATTGTACCGACTTGTTTCAACTTTCCCCTCAATTAGGTAGACTTCTTCTACGGCTAAATCTTTTCTTACCATCCGATACAAATCTGGAAAGATAGTCGCACTCCCCTCAGCACTTATGTCCATCATATCGAGAAAAGCCATTTTTTCTCCTTTTTTGGTACGTATTTCCCGAATATTTTTTAAGTACCCTAATACATAAACTGACTTTCCAGGAATAAGATCACTTAGTTGCGTTGTTTGCCAATGTTTTTTTAAGTAGTCGTACTCCTGAATAGGGTGACCAGAAATAAAAACACCCAGTAATTCCTCTTCTATCGTTAACTTTTCCATCATTGAAAAATCTGTCACATTTGTTGATTTTAATGGCATTAATTCCAGTAAATCCATACTGCCAGCACTAAAGGCTAAATTTTGAATTTTGCCTTCTAATTCTTGAAACAGTTGTTTGCGATTCTCCTCCATTTGATCGAAAGCCCCTACTTTAATAAGTGGTTCAAGTAATTCTTTTTTTAGGAGTTTTGGATTTAGTTGGTTAAGTCGTAATAAAAACTGATCAAATGATTGAAAAGGACCATTTTGTTTTCGTTCAGTGATAATCCATTCAGTAAAATCTTTGCGAAGTCCCTTGATACTATTTAACCCAAAGCGAATGGCGACATTTTTTTCAATTGAAAAGCCCCCGTAGCTCTTGTTAATTGATGGTGATAAGAATACTACACCTTGTCGTTTGGCTTCATTGATATACTCGCGTATTTTATTGGTATTTCCACGAACAGATTGAATCAACGCACGGTAAAAAGGAACTGGATAATGCACTTTTAAATAGGCCATTTGATAAGCAATTTCTGAATACGCAAATGCATGTGAGCGGTTGAATCCATAATCAGCAAATCGTTCAATATACTGATACGTTCTCTCCGCCGTTTTCAAAGAATACCCCTTTTTTTGAGCACCTTCACAAAATTTTGCTCGTTGCTGATCCAACACGGTCCGTTTCTTTTTGCTAATTGCTCTTCGTAGAATATCTGCCTCCCCCAGGGTAAATCCGCCCATTACGGAAGCTACTTGCATGACTTGCTCTTGGTAAACCATAATGCCATAAGTGGTCTCTAAAACTGGCTTGAGGGACTCATCTAAATAAGTAATCGCTTCTTTTCCTTTTTTTCTTTTAACATAGGAATCAATCATTTTCATTGGCCCTGGACGATAGAGCGCATTGACGGCTGCTAATTCCTCAAGATTAGTTGGGTGAACCTCGCGCAATACGTTTCGAATACCAGCTGATTCGAATTGAAAAACCCCAACGGTGTCCCCCGTTTGAAACAACTCATAGGTTTGTTTATCATTTTGCGGAATCATAGTTTGCGTAAAGGGTTGCTTTGTCAAATAGAAAATTCCCTTTAAAGTGTCATCAATAATCGATAAATTCCGTAAACCTAAAAAATCCATCTTCAAAAGACCCACTGCTTCAACATCATTCATCGTAAACTGTGTTAAATATAATTCGCCGGATCCCGCTTGCAGTGGGACAAAATTCCGTAAATCTTGGTCACTAATTACTACCCCTGCAGCATGAGTTGATACATGCCGTGGCAGCCCTTCTAATTGCATCGCAATTTTGAAAAGCTGCTTATTCTTTTCACTCAGTTGTATGAGCTCTCGAAGGGCTTTTGATGTTTGATACGCCTCATTTAAGGTGATTTTTAACTGATTGGGAATCGTTTTGGACCATCGATTCATTTCGCTTTGAGAAAGACCAAATGTGCGAGCAACATCCCGCAACACCATTTTGGCTGCCATTGTTCCAAAGGTTGCAATTTGAGCGACAAAATTCGCCCCATACTTTTCCTTCACGTAATGAAGAATGCTTTCCCGACGATTATCCGGTATATCCAGATCAATATCAGGCATTGTGTACCGCTCGGGGTTGAGAAAACGTTCAAATAAAAGATGAGATTCAAGTGGATCAATTTCCGTAATGTGTAATAGGTATGAAACAAGTGATCCTGCGGCGGAACCTCTTCCTGCACCAGTAACAATTTGATTTTCATGCGCAAAATTCATAATATCCCAAACAATTAAAAAATAATCGTCAAAGCCCATTTGATGAATAATGGCTAACTCGTAGGTTAAGCGTTCTCGATAGTTCTTTTCTCCTTCAAGTTTACGATTTTGAAGACCTTGTTCACATAAACTAGCTAAATAGTCCTTGGCAGACTGCTCAGTAGGTATTGGATATTTTGGTAACAGGGTTTGATGCAAAGGTATCGCCACTTGGCACTCCGCTACCACTCGCTCAAGTTCCGTTACCGCTTCAGGATAGTCTTTAAAAAACGCATCCATTTCACTGGCTTTTTTTATGGAATGGACTACTTCTTTTTGCGAATCAAGCATTCGCCAATCAAGAGTGGTTCCATTTTTGATATGTTTCAAAACCTCAATTGCTAAATCTTCTGACTCATTTAATGTAACACTCTCTTGGACAGCAATTGGTTTAAACCCTAATGCTTTCATTTTTTCCTGATAGGATTGAAAGTCATCATGCTTTAGCATTTCAGGCGAAACACAAAAATACGTATGCTTTTGATTTTGGCTTAACCAGGAGTCCTTCGATGCTAGTTGGTTTTTAAAATCAAACGCCTGCCCTGTTTCTTTTGGAAATAGAATAAAAACGTCCGATAATGCACTCGCAGACTGAATAATTGGCCTTTCAGCTAGCATTTTTCTTGTAGAAAGAAGCATCAGCTGTTGATAGCCTTGATAGGACTTTGCAATAAAGTAAAAAGAATAGGACTCATGATCCGATATCTGTAAATCAAGTAGTAAACCAATTATTGGTTTAATTTCAGCATTTTGACACAATTGATAAAATTCAACGGCTCCATAAATATTATTATGATCAGTTAACCCAATTGCATCATAATGGAGCTCCTTAGCTTTTTGAACGTATTCCGGCAATCTAATTGTACTTTCAAGTAACGAATAGGCCGATTTCGTTAATACAGGAATATACACCTTTGTACCCTCCATTCATTTCTCTTAGCTTTTCTTAGAACTAACCCACTTTACAAGCAAAAAAAATGTGTTAAACTATAGACAAAATCGATCACGAAAGAAGGAAAAGACGTGCGCTATTTTGTGACATTTTTTTGGACAATCATTTTAGGTCAAGTCGTTGGTTATCTAGGTAGCTCTTTAATGAGTGCCACCTACCATTTTCAAACGTGTTTGATCCTTTCTATCATTGTAGCTATTGTCATCATCTTATTCAGCGAAGTTGGAACCGCTGGTCAAACTGATTCACAAGCGAAAGAATAGAATAGAAAAAACCAGTTACCTAATTGTAACTGGTTTTTTTTATTTTTTAAAGGTTATAATCTACGCCCTTTCTAAAATTAAGGACTGACAGCAATATATTTATTGCCACAAATAAACTGGTTACCCAAAAAACTGCTCGATATCCCATATGATACGCTACTGTTGAACCAATCATCGGACCAATTACTTGACCAAAGTTATTAAACATTTGGTTATAGCTATACATACGACTCACTCCTTCTAACGGAGTGATTTTACTAATCAGTGTATTTATTGAAGGCATCAACGCTCCTGTCGAAAAGCCTAATAAAAATCGTAATACTCCCAGTTGAAAAGGGGTTTGAACAAATCCCATCGGAATAAAG
Source organism: Enterococcus camelliae (assembly GCF_042685105.1). Taxonomy (NCBI): domain Bacteria; kingdom Bacillati; phylum Bacillota; class Bacilli; order Lactobacillales; family Enterococcaceae; genus Enterococcus; species Enterococcus camelliae. Next base: position 11,450 of record NZ_JBHUMO010000005.1, read on the forward strand.
CAGACAAATGAAAATATTAAACCACCAAGCAGAACTTTATGGTTTCCTATTCGATCCCCTAATCGTCCTAAAATTGGAGAGGATATCATCGCTGAAACTCCAACGATGGATACAATAATCCCACTCGTCAACAAGACATTTTTCCCATTTCCACTCAACTCTCGAATGTAAAGGGTTAGGATTGGACTGATACTAGTAATACCCAATTGCAAAATAAGAGAAGTTAAAAACAAGCCAAAAATAATCTTAACATTCTTCATTTGTTTGAATATATCAGACATTGGAACCATATGTTTTTTTTCAATTGGTTGAAAATTTTCTTTTACTAGAAAAATAGTCAACAATAGTGTAATAGACAGAACAGTACCAGTAATCATAAATACACTTCTCATTCCGAAAAGTTCCGCTAGTAGTCCCCCTAAAGATGGCCCAATCAAATTTCCTGCAATAGCCCCAGTCGCTAACGTGCCTAATGCCCAGCCGCTTTTTTCTTTTGGTGCTTGAGAAGCGATCAATGCTGTTGCATTTGGTATGTATCCGGATAAAACACCGGTCATAAAGCGCATTATAAGTAGCCAATAAACATTTGGAACAAATGCTAGCGATCCCATCGTAAGCGTCATACCAGCCGATGCACGAATCATCATCAACCTGCGCCCTTTCTGATCAGCCAGATTTCCCCACAGTGGTGCAACAATTGCTGCTGCTAGTGCAGTCACTGATAAAGCCAACCCAGCAAAAAACTCCACTTGACTCTTGGGCGCACCTAATTCTTCAACATATAGTGGAAGAAATGGCATCACCAAACTAAAACTCGCACCTGTAAAGAAGCAACCAATCCAAGAAATATATAAATTTCGTTTCCAATCAATCCCCATAGACAAACCTTCTTTCTCATCCACTATAGCCCATTTTCAGAAAAATAGAAATACGAAAAGGCGAAAATCCGTTGGTTTCAACGAAGTTTTCATCTTCCTTTATTTAATCTTAAAACGATAAAGAGTGCTACTTTTTTATTTTGAAGTTTTTTCATGCATATAGTCGTATAAGTTTTTCTCATTCAGAATAGCTGAAATCAAATGATTTTTGTCAATAATATTGATTCCTTTCTTTTCGATAAAAGAAACCATTTGCGGAAGATATTCCGTAAAATTTTGTGGAATTAGTAACTTCAACTTCTCGGAATTTTTAATTGTTAACTGAATCGAAAAATCGTCAGGATTTATATCAAATGGGCTCATCCTTTGTTTATTATTGTAAATGAGTTCAAAATTTTGTATCTCTTGGTAAAAGATGCTTGTCTCTGTAACATTTTTTTGATTAGCATTCCAAATATTTGTTGTATTTTTTTGATAGGTAATTTGGAATAGTTACAATAATCAATTGATTTCTGAGTGACTATCCAATAATTACCCACTAAAAGGGAGAAACAATTTAGTGCACCTAGTACAAAAAGTAACAAAAATAGCCACCACGGTTGAAAACTAAATCCAGTCAAAATAGAAACGATTGTGAACCAACTAATACTTATTTTCAAAAATGTCCATCTCGACATCTTCTTTCCAACTAAAAAGGGTTTTTGAAAATATCTACTACCTCGAATCAACTCATCCAAAGGAATATTATATAAGTCACTTAATAATAGCAGATTGTCAATGCTAGGGGTGTTGATTCCTGTTTCCCATTTCGAAATCGTTTGATGTGAAAGATGCAGTTTATCAGCCAATTGCTCCTGTGTTAGATGATGATCCATTCAATGAGTTTTAAGTAGTGAACAAAATTTCATTTTTTACCTCCCAGTTATAAAATAGTACCTAAATTTTACCATCAAAGCATCATTAAATCCTGCACCTAAAAAGCGCAAAAGGGTTTTTTGCCTGTTTTCTCCAAAATTACTATAAAACTTACATAACAACACACTAAAGGACAAATAAATACAAAGACAAAAAAATACTAATTCTTCAATAATTCGTTGGCAATATCGCCCTTTTTTTGATGCGCTTACAATAGATTGAATGAACACCTTCTTTTCAAAAAAATAAACGAGCCAAAATCTTCACGAAATAAGTGATCATTAAACTATCCCGACAATCGTTTCAGATAGAAAGTGAGAGTATAACGAAGTGAATCACACCATGAAGATTGAAGAGTATACCTATGTTAACAGTTGCTCCATTATTATAGTTATAGTTTTTTCTTTTTTTCAAGATATGAATAATATTATGTTGAATTTGGCAGATTATATACTACCATTAGCAATAATCCTTACTTCGTACACTATAAAGAAAAAATACAATTTCGCAGGGCCAGAAAGCAAACGTTCATTTGGATTAGTCTGTCTAGTGGCAATAAGTAAATTAATACAAGGAATTTTTTAAATCCAGCGCTAGATTCATTCAAAAAAATAAACAAAAAAGACCTACCAAAATTAGACTGTTGATCTAATATGGTAGGTCTAGCTGTTTATCAAATTTAATCTATCGTAGAAATGCTATGAACTTCATTTACCTCTTCACTATAATACAGCTAAGATAATAAAGTTCAGAATGAACAAGGCATCAACAATCCATAGAATAGTTGAAACTTCTTTCGATTTTCCTTTAGCAACTTTGACAATCGCATAGAAGATAAATCCAGCTGCAATTCCGTAAGAGATGCTATAACATAATCCCATGAAAACAGAAGCGAAAAATGCCGGTAGAGCTTCTTCCATATCAACCCAATTAATATCTTTGAAGGAAGCCATCATCATCACACCAACTAGAATCAATGCTGGTGCAGTCGCTTGACTTGGCACGACCGAAATTAATGGAGAGAAGAAACTACTAATGGCAAATAGAATAGCCACAACGACTGACGTTAATCCAGTACGTCCACCTGCTCCGATACCAGCAGCAGATTCAACGTAGGTTGTGGTATTTGATGTACCAAAAATTGCACCAATTGATGTCGCAATTGCATCTGCAAACAAAGCTTTATCCATTTTCGTGTTAAAGCCCTTGCTATCTTCCAACGCATCTTCATCAGCTTTTGAAAAGATACCTGTACGACGACCAGTTCCAATAAATGTTCCAATTGTGTCAAATGTATCTGAAAGACTAAACGCAATGATTGTCATTAATACTTGCGGAATTTTGGAAGCATTACTAAATAATGATTGCATTCCTTGGTCACCAAATGCTGCACCAAAAGTTGTTCCCAATTCTTTAAAAGAACTTCCTAATGAATTGGCATGCCAATCGATTGTACTAAGATCGACTACACCCATAAATATACCAATAATTGTCGTTACCAAAATACCGATAATAACTGCTCCACGAACATTGATAACTACCAATACTGCCATAATTGCTAACCCAATAATAGCCAATAGAACAGGTGCATTATTAAAATTCGCTAATGCTGGAACGATTCCACCGTTCATATTTACGTTTGTAGCGGCGCCATCTTTTACAACTGAGCTTGTAATCGTCGCGGAATCTGCACTGAAATTTAATAAATTCGCGTTTTTAAGACCTACATAAGCGATAAAAATCCCAATCCCACCACTAATGGCATGTTGTAAACTTTCTGGTATAGAATAAATAATTAACTTTCGAATTTTTGTTACGGTGATAAAAATATTAATAAGACCACAAATAAATACCATGGCAAGTGCCTCTTGCCATTTGTAACCCAACCCTATAACAACTGTGAATGTGAAAAAGGCATTTAATCCCATGCCGGGAGCTTGCGCATAAGGAACATTAGCAAACAGCCCCATAACCAGTGTACCGATAATTGAAGAAATGATTGTTGCCAAAAAAACAGCTTGGAACGGCATTCCTGTAGCGGATAAAATACTCGGATTCACGAACAAAATATAGCTCATCGCAAAGAATGTTGTTAACCCGGCCATAACCTCCGTTGAAACAGTTGTGTTGTTTTCCTTTAATTTGAAAAACTTTTCCATCATGTTCACTCCTAATTCATCAATATAAAAACACAAACAAACACATAAAAAAAACAAAAAATATTCGTTTATATCCTTTACATTTAGTGATTATATCGAATCAAGTTTTCTTTTTCAAGGATTTGTTTGCAAAAAAATGAATAAGCCGGTCTTAATGTTCGTGTTTTACCTAGATCTACTATTTAATTTCATTTGTCATTTTTTTTAATTATGTTACACTTAACTGACGTCGATTTGACGAGAAAGGAGAACGAACATGACAAGAAAATTAATTGCTATTGATTTGGATGGCACCACCTTAAATGCTCAATCACTCATTACCAAACGAACTGAAACTGTTTTGAAAAAAGTTGTTTCCGCAGGCAATGTTGTGAGTATCGCCACAGGTAGGCCCTATCGGATGAGTTCTCAATTTTATCAACAATTAGCATTGACTTCTCCGATGGTTAATTTCAATGGTGCACTAGTTCATTTGCCAAATCAACAGTGGCCTTTTGAAAAAGAACATTCCATTAAAAGAGAAATAGCATTTTCGATTTTGGAAAAAAAACAAGAGCTAAAGCTTGATTTTGTGGCAGCTGAAAATAGACAATCATTTTACGTTGATCAAATTGAAGGGGTGGAGCCCCATTTCTTTGCAGCAGATAAAATTTTAACAACGAATCTTTTTAAAAATCTTTCAAGCAACCCTACTTCGCTGTTATTGAAAACCAAACATGAATATGCTTCGCAAACATCAGAAAAGTTGATGTCTGAATTTAAAGATGAGATTGACGTGCGTACATGGGGTGGCCCAAATGCTATTTTAGAAGTTGTTCCCAAAGGTGTTCAAAAAGCTATGGGTGTAGACATCATCGCACAGTCCCTAAAAATTCCTCAAAAAGATGTCATTGCATTCGGTGATGAACACAATGATGTAGAGTTAATTGACTATGCTGGCTGGGGTGTCGTGATGAAAAATGGCACAGATCAATTAAAGTCTTATGCAAATGATATTACGGAAAAAACAAACGACGAGGATGGTTTGGCCGATTATTTGGAAAAATATTTAGCATTATAAAAAACGTGAGCGATTCCCACTTTCATCGCTCACATTTTTTATTTGATTGAATTCAGTGTTGCTACTCGAAATACGTACGAACCTCTTCCTTATTTTATGAAATCGTTTGGTAAATATTATCTAATTCTCGTTGATTGCGGATCATGACAACTTTCTCACCGTACGTTTGTTTAATCGATTGGTAACTAGCTCGTTTATCTTTTGTTCTACCATAGTATAGAATCCACAGCAGAAATTCCCAATCTAGCTTTTCTGGGCAATTATCCGCCATATCTGGACGACTTCGTCCAAAGTATTGCTTTGTTCGTTTTAGAACACGCCACAGACAATTCCACCTCGAAAACAAAAGAAGATAAATTTTATCGGCTTTTTCCAATCGTTCTTCATAAAAAAATTTCCGATAATTTCCATCAATTACCCAGTTTTCTTGACTTATAAAAGATTTTACCAGTGTTTCTGATTCTACGTTATCTCTTTCGTGCCAGTTATCAACAAAGTTCACTTGATCCATATGCAAAAGTGGCAATTGCCTATCTAAGGCAATGGTTCTAGCCAATGTGGATTTTCCACTACCACTATACCCCATAACCAACACTTTCATTTTAATTTCACTCTACTTTCCTTGCTTGATTAGCAAAATATTTATACAAACTAGCGAATCTCCCAGTATAGTTTGGATCCCATGGTTTTTCTTTACCACAAAAATGCAGAAAAACAGTTTCGCCAATCACCCAATCAAGCGTCCACTTTCCTTTGCTTATTAATTCATAAGTTGTCTTCTTTCGCACATCGTAATTATATTTCTCATCTGGTAAAGAGACAATTCGATCGCCATACAACGCATTTAAAACATCTTGATCTGGCAATAACAAATTAAATGTATTTTCACTTATAAATTGATAAATATCAGCTCTTTTTACCTTTTTTCGAATCATGGGAAGGTTCATAAGTAGCACGCCTGAATTGAAATAGCCTTCAGATTCATAACTCTTTAACCGAACCTTATTGATAACATTGGTTAAGTTGGTCAGTTTAGCATGACTACATGCCCCATACAAATTATTGCCTAAATCAAATTCAAATACAGACTTCCAGTTGTTTAGACACAGGATATCTGCATCAAGGTACAAAATTGTTTGTAAGTCTTCAGGAAGATATTCATGTGCCAATAAACGATAGTAAATGGTATCCGGATAACGTTCGGAAACAGGCGCTTCTTTAAAATCATGGGGATTTACCAGAATGGGATGATAAAGAATACCTTGTTTTTGACAAAAAACTGATAGCTCAGTCATCTTGTGCAATGTTTTTTTCACCATCACATAGGCATGGATTGTTTCCCCTTCCTTACTTGCCGTCTTAATAGATAGTAAAGTCGTTTTTAATTGTTCAACATAAGAGTCGTCAATCGAAAATAAGAAGTTGTACTCACTCATTCCTTTGTCTCTCCTTTTTTACTTATTACTTTTATTATACATCAACCTTTTCCAATTTTTATGGTAAAAAAGATCCTCCGCATCATGCTACGGCAATCTGCTAAAATCTATTTTTAATCTTTGACAAAGCGGTCCTTTTTCATAAAAAGCGGTGAACAACTATAGATGTCGTCCACCGCAATCATTGCTATTAAGGAGAGTACGGGATTTGAACCCGTGCACCGGTATAAGCCGGCTCGCTGGATTTCGAGTCCAGTGCATTACCACTCTGCCAACTCTCCATGACCATTATTTTCTTCTTTTCAGATTTAAAAGTCAAGTGTTTTTTTATAAAGAGAAGCCATCAGAGAATTCCTTTATTTCCACTATACTAAATAAAGAAATCTCTGTTTTTTTATTTTTTAGGAACGCCCAAGAGTGCCACAAATTGTTCCAACAATTTCTTTTCTTGCTCAAGTGACGGATGAATAATACCGGATTTCTTTAAAAGTGCCATGCCTGTTGAGGCTATCCACATACGGTCGTGTAGATGACCAATAGCTTCTTCAGATAAATCACCATGTTCAGGCACTAGTATTTCATGGTTTTTCAAAAAATATGCCATCGATTGTTGGTACAGTTCAGTACCTGACCCACTATTTTCAAAAAATAGCGCTTTAAAAATTTGTGGGTTGGTTTGAGCGAAATCAATGTAACGAGTCCACTCAGCCAGAGTTGCTTTTTCATCTTTGTTTGTAGGTGGTACGTCTATGCCAATTTCATCGAGTAATTGCTCAATAAGTGTTCGTTTCAACTCATTCATACTTTTAAAGTGCATGTAGATGGGTTGGGTTGACCCTCCCATTTTTTTTGCAATATTACGTGCGGTGAAATGTTCAAAGCCACTTTCTGCTACCAATTTACGTGCTGCTTTTAGAATTTGCTCTTTTGTATAGACCTTATGACGCATAAACTCCCTCCTATCCGTAGACTACTTGCAACTATCTTACTCTTATTTTAAAAGATAGCCCAAAAAAAGCAAAGGTTATTTGTTTTTTTATCAAAGTTTCTTTAATCTAATCTTGTCGCGATTTCTTTGAAAGGGTAAACTGTAGTTGCATTATTTTAACAAATTGAGGAGAGGGTTTCATGACAGACTCACGTGATTTATTAATGGAAACATGTCTTCTTGCTGGACGAATCATGATGGAAAATGGTTCTGAGGTCTATCGAGTAGAAGATACCATGAATCGGATTGCAAAAAATGGTGGTGAACCCAAAAGTGTCAGCTATGTCACTGCCACAGGTATTTTTATGAGTTTTCGTAATCAACAATTGACGCAGATTGAAAGTGTGGGCGATCGTTTGATTAATCTTGAGAAAGTCGTGGCTGTTAATCGACTCTCGCGCGAATTTGCAGAGAATAAAATAACGCTTCAAACGTTGAATCACTCGTTAAAAGAAGCCAACCAACATACGCCGTCCTTTCCTTTGTATTTACAGATTATTTGTGCAGGCATCGTCAGCAGTACGCTAATGTATGCCTTTGGTGGTACTTGGATGGAATTTTTCCCGACTTTTTTGGTAGGTGCCTCGGGCTTTTTTGTTAGCATCTTTATAAAAAAACGTATAGAATTGCGCTTTTTTGATATGTTTTTTGCCTCATTTTTGATTGGCGTTATTGCTATTTTATTGGGTCATTTTTTTCAGTCAATGAACGCCGATCATATCATCATTGGAGGTGTTATGCCATTGGTTCCAGGAGTAGCTATCACCAACTCTTTTCGGGATATCCTCGCCGGGCATATTATCAGCGGTCAAGCTAGAGGTACTGAGGCAATTATCGTTGCTTCTGCCATTGCCGTTGGAATTGCAACGGCATTAACGCTTTTAGGAGGGCTTCTTTAATGAACTGGTTGATGCAATTATTACTTAGTTATTTGGGAACTATCGCCTTTGGTGTGCTAACAAACATCCCTAGAAAGGCCTTGCATGCTTGTGGTATAACAGGAATGATTAGTTGGCTAATCTTTCTTTTCCTTCGAGAACATTCCTTTGGGATTGGTTCTGCCAATTTTTTTGCGGCGTTTTTCATAGGATTGGCAAGTGTTTACTTCTCAAGAAGAAAAAAAATGCCCATGATTATCTTTATTGTTCCCAGTATTGTCCCATTAGTTCCTGGCGCACCAGCTTACCAAGCAGTCAGAGAATTTGTTTTGGGTAATTCAGGAGTGGGCGTTCAGAATATGTTGACGGTCATTCTAACAGCTGGCGCAATTGCAGCTGCATTCATGATGACAAGTTTGGTAGAACAATTGGTTTTAAAATGGCACTATGTTAAAAAAAATCGTTCGTAAGTCCCATTTATTTGTTAAGAGCAATTGGTATAATGGTGTTGAGAAATCATCGTGCTATCTTACAAAACCGTTCGTAACATTTCGATGATTTTACTAGTATTTTTCGGTTTTTCTGTTTATGATAGAGAAAATAAACAATAAAGGGGGACAGAAAGAATGAATGTAGCAATTTCACGACGGATTATAAACATCATTTCAGTAATAGGTATCGGTTTTTCCGTAGCTTTGGCTGTCTATTTTTACAATCTTGGTGTTTTTAAAGACATTAATTCATTAAGAGGATTAGTTGGCACGTCGACAGTTATTGGTCCAATCATCTTTATTCTTATCCAAATATTGCAGGTTGTTATTCCAATTATTCCAGGTGGTATTTCAACTGCCGCTGGTGTGTTAATATTTGGACCTTATGCTGGTTTTCTATACAATTACATTGGCATTTGCGTCGGTTCCTTGATTATTTTTCTGTTAGCACGGCGTTATGGCAAACCGTTCATATTAAGCATGATGAGTGAACACACTTATAACAAATATTCGAATTGGTTAACAAATGAAAAACGGTTTGAACGATTTTTCGCATTAGCCATTTTCTTACCAGTTGCACCAGATGATGCACTCTGTTTGATGGCAGGTCTTACGAAGATATCCTTTAAGCGATATGCCTTCATTATTTTCTTGGCCAAACCTTTCTCAATTTATCTTTACAGCCTTGCGCTTATTTATGGCGGAACATTTTTATCTAGTTTACTTGGTTAACTATAAACACTTAACATTCCTAAGTGGTGACTACCAGTTGTCAGAGCTTTTTTGACAAACCATTGCGTAGCCACCATTTAGATGTTTTTTTTTATTTTCTGGAGGGATGCTTACATGAAGACATTGAAAAAAGATTTTTTCTGGCCACTCACTTTTTTCAAAAACAGTCGAGCCTATTTCCGTGATGTGATACTTGCCCATTTGTTTATCCTAATTATTGCTATACCTGGGCTCACACTATTGACAAAATTTTTACTGGATCAAACCGATAGTACCTATTTTTCAATTTCAAATTTTCCACAAGCGATATATCACCAACCTATTCTCTTTCTGGCCTTTATTCTTTTGCTTCTTACTTTTTTAGCTATTTTATATTTGGAGTTTTCTTTTTTGCTGTATAGTATGTTTTTTATCCAAAAACAACAATCCGTATCTGTCAAAAAAATTTTTTCATTGGCGAAAAAGCAACTAAAATCGCTTAATGCGGCCGTTGTGTTCTTTTTTCTTTTTTACATTGTTTTACTATTCCCCTTTAGTTTTTTGCCGTATCGATCCGATTTGTTAGCCAAAGTCCAAATACCAGCTTTCATACTTGATTATATTTTTACAAATCGCTGGCTTTTCGTTGTTGGTTTTTGTCTGATATATCTTTTTTTCCTCTATCTTGGTTATCGATTGTTTTTTGTATTACCGGATCTTATTTTAAATCGCTCCACTGTCAAACATGCAGTTCGAACAAGTTTTGCTTTAACAAAAAAAACTTTTCTATTTATGTTAGGTAGTTTTGGCCTCTTATTTCTTATGATAAGTCTGATGAATACCCTTATTTTTTCAATTGTTTCGTTTAGTCAATTTTATTTTGATCGTGCTCTCCCATCTATTTCAATCTACTCTGCTGTTTTCTTTATGCTTTGTTTACAAATCATGCTAGTCGTTTCACTCGTACTCACAACTTTTAGCAGTTTTTATTATATGATCTTTATGATGGAAAAAGAGAAATGTTTGCCTGAAATTGATGAGAGTCTGCCCGCTTCCGTTTCTGCTACTCAACTCAAAATGAGCAAATACTTATTCCTTTTTTTAGGAATTCTCTTGAGTGGGGCAACATTGACTTACAATTTTAACTATTTACAAGCTTTTTCAATCAAAAATCCAATAACCATTTCGCATCGCGGCGTATCCGATAAGAACGGTATTCAAAATACGATTCCAAGTTTAGTCAAAACCTCAAAAGAATTTCATCCAGATTATGTTGAAATGGATGTTCAAGAAACCAGTGACCATCACTTTATCGTTTTTCACGACTTTAATTACAACCATCTGGCCAATAAAAGACTCGTTCCTGAGCGTAATACCCTGGAGACAGCTTTAAATTTAACTCTTAAAGAGAACGGGCAAACGGGGAAAATTCCAACTTTTGATGATTATTTAAAAGCAGCTCAAGCATTAAACCAAAAGCTACTGATTGAAATCAAAACACAGAAAAAGAACCCTGAAGCGATGGTTAAGAGATTTTTAGAACAGTACGGTAGCATTATTAAAAAGGAACATCATCAAGTTCAGTCGTTAAACTACGATGTGGTAGAACAAATGAAAACCTTGTCGCCAAGCATCAAGACAGGCTATATTACACCTTTTAATCTTGTAAGTCCGCCTACAACAAAGGGCGATTTTATCGTAATGGAAATGACTTCCTTGACTACTAAATATGTTTCTCTCGTTCAAAAAAAAGGGAAAGAAATCTATGTGTGGACACCAAATGATAAAAACACAATGGAAAGAATGATGCTTTATGGCGTTAATGGGATTATTACTGATCGGATGGATTATTTAAATCAAACCAAAAGAGACATTCACAATATTAGTTATGCAGATAAATTAGCGTTTTTTGTTCTTGGATTCGGTTAACCTTTTTAAAAATTTAATTAAGAAAGAAACGATATTTTTGAAAAATAAATGAAAAGGTGGTAGCTTAGAGATGGTGTTAGGGAATAACACCATCTCATCATATAAAAAAGAAGGAGGAATGACAAATGACTTTTACCAAAACAAATATGACTTATCGAATTGCGTTCGATTCTGTCAAAAATGCTTTCGTGGCCATTGATGCAACTGATGAACAACACTTTGCTTATGGCGTTACAATTGAAGATGCAATTAAGAACTTAAAATCCGACAAATAAGAGGAGTTCGATTGACAATGACTTGTGGACAGTCTGACGAAAACAAACAGTAGGGACCATTTTTAGACTAGAGCTAAAAATGGCCTTTTTTTTTGCACAAAAAAAGCACACTCAGTGAGTGTACTTTTTCGTGATTCTACAAGCGTGCATTCAATTCTTTTGATAATTCTTCATAGCCTGGTTTGCCTAGTAGGGCAAACATGTTCTTTTTATAAGCTTCCACTCCTGGTTGATCAAATGGATTCACGCCGTTCAAATAACCAGATACACCTACAGCAACTTCAAAGAAATACATTAAATACCCCAAAGTGTAGGCATCCATTGTTGGAATTTTCACCAATAGATTTGGTACTCCTCCATCTGTATGTGCAAGCAACACACCTTCAAATGCTTTTGTGTTAACAAAATCAACTTCTTTTCCTTGAAGATAACCTAATCCATCCAGATCAGCTTCTTGGGTAGGAATTGTCACTGATTTTCTTGCTTTTTCAACTTTTACGACTGTTTCAAAGATGTTCCGATTGCCTTCTTGAATAAATTGTCCTAAAGAATGCAAGTCAGTTGAAAAGTTTGCACTTGATGGATAGATTCCCTTTTGATCTTTTCCTTCCGATTCTCCGTATAACTGTTTCCACCATTCAGAAAAATATTGCATCCCTGGTTCATAGTTAATTAACAATTCAGTAACTTTTCCTTTACGATAAAGGATATTTCGTAGCGCCGCATATTGATAGGCTTCATTTTCTTCCAGTTTGTCGCTTGAATAAGCTTCACTTGCATCTGCAGCCCCCTGCATTAAGGCATCAATGTCTGCTCCACTAGCTGCGATAGGTAATAAACCAACAGCAGTTAAAACAGAAAAACGTCCACCAACATCATCAGGAATAACAAATGTTTCCCATTTTTCAGCATCTGCTTCCACTTTAACTGCTCCACGAGCTTTGTCTGTCGTAGCGTAAATTCGCTTATTGGCTTCTTCTTTTCCATATTTTTTAATTAATAATTCTTTGAATACACGGAATGCAATTGCAGGTTCCGTTGTCGTACCTGATTTGGAGATGACGTTGACAGAAAAATCACGGTCCCCAATTACTTCTATTAAGTCAGCAAGGTACGTAGAGGAAATAGAATTTCCTGCAAAAAAGACTTGTGGGCAGCTTCTTTCTGATTTTGGTAAAACATTGTAAAAAGAATGGTGTAGAAATTCTATAGCTGCTCGCGCGCCAAGGTAAGAGCCACCAATACCGATTACAACTAATACTTCTGAGTCATCTTGAATTTTTTTGGCAGCCTGTTTGATACGTGCAAATTCCTCTTTGTCATAATCCTTAGGTAAGTTCAACCATCCACGAAAATCACTGCCAGGACCTGTTCCTTCACGCAACATTTTATCTGCTGCTGAAATCATTCCTTGCATATACCCTAATTCATGTTCATTAATGAATGGGGCAACTTTTGAATAATCAAATGCGATATGGGCCATTTTTTCTCCTCCTATGAGATAAATTAACTACAAATTAACTTTACTTTTTTTTTGATAAAATGGCAAGCAAAGATTGATGCACCGCCTATCGCCTCAAACTAGACAAGTCCTTGTCTAAGCATTGCTTTAGCAACTTTTTCAAACCCGGAAATATTCGCTCCCAGAACAAAATTATTTTTTTGTCCATAGTTCACAGCTGTATCGTAACAAGCTTGATAGATTTCTTTCATGATACCATCTAGTCGTGCATCTACTTCCGCGAAGGTCCATTGTAAACGTTGAGCATTTTGACTCATTTCTAATGCAGATACCGCTACACCACCAGCATTAGCCGCTTTACCTGGGCAATAATAAATACCATTTGACACAAAGTAATTAGCTGCTTCAAGTGAAGCAGGCATGTTCGCCCCTTCGGCAACCACTGATACACCATTTCTTACTAACCGTTTTGCTGCTTCTTCGTCAATTTCGTTTTGCGTTGCACATGGGAAAGCTAACTCGGCCGAAATTTCTTTATCCCATAACGATCCTTCAAAATACTGAGCGCTCGCTTTTTCGTTTACATAGGCCGTCAAGCGTTCTCTTCTAACTTCTTTTATTTCTTTAAGTAGGCTGAGATCAATGCCATTCTCATCAATAATATAACCATTTGAATCTGAACAACTTATGACAGTCGCACCTAATTCCTGCAATTTTTCAATTGCATAAATTGCGACATTTCCACTACCAGAAACCAACGCTTTTCGGCCCTCAATGTTTTTTTGCTGATCTGCTAATAAATGTTTAACAAAATAGACTACCCCATAGCCCGTTGCTTCTGTGCGTGTCAAGCTCCCCCAAAATTCTAGCGGTTTGCCAGTTAATACGCCCGCATCGTAAGAACGAAGACGTTTATACATACCGAAAAGATAGCCAATTTCTCTGCCACCTACACCAATATCACCCGCTGGAACATCTAAATTGGGGCCAATGTACTTACTTAGTTCAAGCATAAAGCTTTGACAAAAACGCATAATTTCTTGATCTGATTTTCCTTTTGGATCAAAGTCACTGCCACCTTTTCCGCCACCAATTGGTAAACCAGTCAAGGCATTTTTAAAAATTTGTTCAAATGCTAGAAATTTCAGGATACTAAGATTGACAGATGGATGGAAACGGAGCCCACCTTTGTAAGGTCCCAAAGCTGAATTAAATTGAATACGATACCCTCGATTAACTTGCCAATTCCCTTGATCATCTTGCCAAGGAACACGAAATTGCAAAAGACGCTCAGGCTCTGTTAAAACAGATAGTAAATCATTTTGCTCAATTTCAGGGTGATCTTCTAAAAATGGTGCAATCGTCGAAAGAAATTCATCTACCGCTTGCAAAAATTCAGGTTGATGTGGGTCATTTTCATGAATTTTTGTTTGAATTTTCTGAATATAATTTGTAGTATTTGACATGTAAGTTCCTCCTTTTTTTGATACTATATATAGTATCAAAAAATAATCGAGGTTGCATGCTTTTTTTACATTGGAATGTTACCTTACTTAATGGAGGGTTTATGAATAAAAATTATGATGTGATTGTCGTTGGTGGTGGGACAAGTGGCATGATGGCCAGTATTGCTGCGGCGGAGCAAGGATCAAATGTACTCTTAATTGATAAAAATAAAAAATATGGCAAAAAACTTTTAATGACTGGCGGTGGACGTTGCAACGTAACTAACAACCGAGAAGTAGATGATTTAATCCGCCATATTCCTGGTAATGGTCGTTTCCTTTATAGCACGTTTGCACAATTTAACAACTTTGATGTAATGGCTTTTTTTGAAAGCCATGGAGTCTCCTTAAAGGAAGAAGATCATGGACGAATGTTTCCAATAACAAACAAGTCTAAGACCATTGTTGATACGTTGATCAATACCGCAAAAGAACTAGGTGTGACGCTACTCCCCAACACCACGGTCAAATCCCTTTTGTTCGATGACACCCACATAACAGGAGTCAAGACAGAATTTGAGACCTTCTCTGCTCCTTGTGTTGTCTTAACCACTGGTGGCAAAACGTATCCTTCCACTGGTTCAACAGGAGACGGCTATCGCTTTGCAAAATCAGTTGGACATACAATTGCTCCTTTGTATGCGACAGAATCTCCCTTATTATCAGATGAACCCTTTATCCAGTCCAAGGAGCTGCAAGGAATTTCCTTACGTGACTGTTTATTGCAAGTAGTGAATGCTCAAGGGAAACTTGTGACTGAGCACAAAATGGATCTCTTATTTACCCATTTTGGTCTTTCTGGTCCGGCGGCACTGCGTTGTTCTTCATTTGTCAATCAACTGTTAGAAACACAATCAAAAGTGTCCGTTATTCTGGATTGCTTTCCAGAACAAACAAAAGAAACGCTGATTCACACGCTATCCATGAAACTTAATCAGTCCAAAAAAGCGACCAAAAATGAGCTGGCCACTTTTTTACCAGAACGTCTGCTTGTTTTCTTTTTAAATCAATTGGGAGTAGCTGATACACCAGCAAATCAACTGACGGAATTGCAAATTTCTGGCATTGTTGACTTGTGGAAGGCATTTCCCATTCAGGTAAACAAAACGTTGCCTATTGAAAAGTCCTTTGTTACTGGTGGTGGAGTCAATACAAAGGAAATTCAGCCGAAAACCATGGAAAGCAAAAAGAAGAACGGTCTTTTCTTTGCAGGGGAATTGGTGGATGTAAATGGTTATACAGGCGGATTTAATATCACTGCTGCATTTTGTACGGGGCATTCTGCGGGGGTGCATGCGGCACTTGAGGCTTCCTATTTTCAATAAAAAAAAGAGTTGTGCAACAAATCCTTAAGACAGATTAGCTCTAGTTGAATACTCCTCCATAAAAGCATACTGGAAGCAATGATTAACTAGTGATACCTATCTGTCTTCGATTTGAGACCAACTCTTTTCGTTTAGGATGAAACAATATCGACAAATTTTCCTCGAACGACTGTTGCTAAAGCCTCAGCTTCCAACTCCATTTGTAACCCGCGTCGTCCTGCTGAGACAATTATCACTGCCCGTTCTTTGGCTTGTTGATCAATGTACGTTGGGAATAATTTCTTCATTCCAACTGGAGAACAACCTCCCCGGATATAGCCCGTTGTTTCCTCTAAGTCTTTGAGATGCAACATCTCAACTTTTTTATTTCCGCTTACTTGTGCGAGTTTCTTTAAGTCAACTTCATCTTCACCAGGTATCACGGCGACAATTGGTCCGGTTTTATTCCCCACGGCTACGAGCGTTTTAAAAATTCGATTTGCCTTGCCATCCATTTGAGAGGCAACATCACTTGCGCTGACATGATGTTCTGACCACTCATAAGTGTATTCCTTGTATGGAATTTTTTTTTGCTCAATCAGACGAATGGCGTTGGTCTTTGGTAGTTTCTTTTTTGCCAAACTAGTCACCCTCTATTTCTATTTGTTCAATTGCCATCGCTTCAATAAATGTGTTCATCGTTTCAATTGGAATTTGGCCAGGTGCTGACGCTTGGTTAAGCGAACAAAAACTCAGTACCGATCCAATTAATTCCCCACCGACACGGGTTACTTTTCCTAAGTCTCCCATGGCCATCACAGCTAAAGGTAAGTGATTAATGCCCTTTGCCCGTTGTATGATGTTCATAATGCGAAGAACGTCTTGTAGAGAATGCGGCATCGTTGCAATTTTCCCAATGTCTGCCCCGAATTGATTCATCATGCCAATTTGAAACATTAGTTGTCCATCAGGTGGGGTTTGATCAAAATGATGGGTGCTGATAATCGTTGTAACGTGTCCTGCTTTGATTTTTTGCATAAAGCCTCGACCTAAAAACTCAACCCTCGTTAATTCCAGATCAATCATGTCAACGCGTTGTGATTCCGCAATGACAGTGCATAGTCTTTCGTATTGTTTCAGTGATAGCTCTTGTTCACCGCCTTCTTCTTTGGTCCGAAAAGTAAACAATAAGATTTTTTCTCCCAATTCCATTCGAATCAAGGTTAGCGTTTCAATTAATTTGTCTTCTAAAAGCACATCTTCATAGTAATCAGCACGCCATTCAACTACTTGTGCCGCACTATGCGCTGCTTGATCTGCTTGTTTGACTAACTCCTCTTGGCTTCTTGCTGTTAATGGCACAGCAAGTTTGACCCGACCTTCTCCAAACGTAACTCCTTTTACTGTAACCATGTGTCGCCCCTCCATTTTAATCGATTCGTTGATAGAAAAGTACCTTTAAATATTCTCCCTCTGGAAAAAATTTGGTTGTTGCAAAATCAGCTGGTAAGGAGAAAACACTTTGCTTCTTCAGCTGAACTCCTTTCTTCAGGAAAGCTTGTTCAATCTGCTTTTCAAATTTGTCTAAAGGCAAATTCGCAGCATTTGTCGATGCAATTAACCAACCTTTTGATGATAAAATAGCCAAACTTTGCTCGATAAGTTCCCCATAATTTTTGGCAACAGTGAACACTCGCTTTTTATTGCGAGCAAAACTTGGTGGATCTAAAATAATACAGTCATAGAAAATCTCTTTACGCTTTGCATATTTAAAATAATCAAAGGTATCCATGACATAGATGTGCTGATCTTTCAAAGGCAGGTCATTCACTTGAAAGTGTTCTCTTGTCCGTTCAAGACTACGATTGGCCAAGTCAACACTGGTCGTTTCCTTTGCTCCACCTTTGGCAGCCGCAACCGAAAAAGCACCTGTGTAACTAAACATATTCAAAATCGATTTGCCTTGTAAAAAGCCTGACGCCAATTTGCCACGAACTTCTCTTTGATCTAAAAAAATCCCTGTCATCAGCCCATCATCCAAATACGTTGCATAGGTAATACCGTTTTCTTTGATTAAAAGAGGTTCCGGCGCTCTCTGTCCATATAAATGCCTTGACTCCTCTAATTTGGAAGCAAAGCGAATTTTCTCGTACGCACCCTTCACTTCCGGAAAAGCCGTTTGAAAAGCGGCTAGGATTTCTTCATTGTGATGATAAAGTGTCTCATTATACCATGAAAAAACAACATAACCATCATACCAATCAATTGTCAATCCACCTAAAGCATCTCCTTCTCCATTAAGCAAGCGGAAAGCCGTGGTTTCTGAACAACTAAAAAATGATTCTCGTTTCATCTTTGCGTGTAAAAATGTTTTTGCAAAAAAATCTTCATCAATTGGTCTTTTTTCTCTCGTTAAAACCCAACCAATGCCCTTGTTTTGTTTTCCAAGATAGCCTCTGCCTAGCTCTTCATTTCGCTGAGATTGGAAAATAACCCAATCATTAGAAAAAATTGTCTCTTCGATATCCTCTTTTTGGATTAGAGGAACTCCTTGCCTCAATTTTTTTTCTGCTTTCTTTGTAACTGTTACTTTCATTAAGTCACCTACTTCTTCAATTATAAATAGTATATCAAAAAATAAATCCATTTGTCTTTCTAGTTAGTTAAAGAAAAGTTTAATTTAAAAAAACGACCTTCTATATATTGCCGATTTATTTGACACTGGTTTCACAAGTGGGTAGAATAATGGGGATAGTTGAGAAGTTTCTAGAGAAATTTATTTACTGATTCATGACTAGTACAAAGAAAGTGGGGATCATTCCTTGTTTAAACAAAAGATAAGCTCGTTTATTAATACGAGATTGGGCTTCTTTTCATTATTAGCCGTATTGTTATGGTTAAAGAATATATTAGCCTTTACGGTGGACTTGAAAGTTGGCCTAGAAAATCCATTGCAGTATTTTATTGTGGCCATCAATCCAATCGCTTCTACCCTTTTGTTATTGTCGGTAGCATTATATATTCGGCGTAAAGCACCTTCATACGTGGTCATGATGATCGTTTATGCAGCGATGACCATTCTGCTTTATGCGAATGTCAATTATTACCGAGAATTTACTGATTTTATAACAATCAATACCATGTTAGGAGCTGGGAAAGTTTCGAGTGGTCTAGGCGAAAGTGCTTTGCGCTTGTTTCGATGGTACGATGTTTTCTATTTCGTAGATATCCTAGTCTTAATACTTGCTTTGGCTTTTAAAAAAATCAAAATGCAAGTCGCACCCGTTCGTGCACGTATGGCTTTCGCTGTCTCTGCACTCTCTATTATGATTTTCAGTGGGAATTTATTTCTTGCTGAAACGGATCGCCCTGAGTTATTAACCAGAACCTTTTCAAATGATTATTTAGTAAAATACTTGGGTATAAATACCTTCACAGGTTATGATGCTGTCCAAACCTATAAGACCAATCAAGTACGGGCGAAAGCGAGTGCGACGGATTTAGACGCCGTGAAGGAATACGTTCGTCAACACTATGCAGCTCCAAATGACAGTTTATTTGGTATTGCTAAGGGTCGCAATGTTATCTACATCCATTTAGAAAGTACTCAACAATTTATTATTAACTATAAACTAAAAGATGCGAATGGCGTCGAACATGAAGTAACACCCTTTCTAAATAGTCTATACAACAGTAATAGCACCTACAGTTTTGACAATTTCTTCCACCAAGTGAAAGCGGGTAAAACAAGTGATGCCGAAACACTGATGGAAAATTCACTATTTGGGCTAGATCAAGGTTCCCTATTCACGCAACTTGGTGGAAAAAATACGTTCCAATCTGCGCCAAATATTCTACAACAAACACAAGGCTACACAAGTGCAGTATTTCATGGGAATGTTGGGAATTTCTGGAATCGAAATGAAACGTACAAACATTTTGGATACGATTATTTCTTCGATTCTTCCTATTATGATGTGAATGATGAAAATTCATTCCAATATGGCTTAATGGACAAACCTTTCCTTAACCAATCAATAAAATATTTGGAACGGTTGCAACAACCTTTTTATTCAAAATTCATTTTAGTTTCAAATCATTTCCCATATTCAGAGTTATCGGGGAATGAAGCTGGCTTCCCACAAGCAACAACTGATGACGAAACCATCAACAACTACTTTGCAACTGAAAATTATATGGATACCGCGATTAAAGAATTTTTCGACTATCTCAAAGCGAGTGGTCTCTATGATAATTCGATTATTGTTCTTTATGGTGATCATTATGGTATCTCAAATTCAAGAAACAAAGAATTAGCAACTTTACTAGGGAAAACAAAAGATACTTGGACGGATTATGATAATGCCCAAATGCAACGAGTCCCTTATATGATTCATATTCCAGGTACGACCAGTGGTGGTGTGAACCACACATATGGTGGAGAAGTAGATGCATTGCCAACCCTGCTCCATCTTTTAGGAGTTGATACGAGTAAATATATCCAACTTGGACAAGATTTACTTTCAAAAGATCACAATCAAGTCGTAGCATTCAGAGATGGTAGCTTTGTCACACCAAATTATACCTATTATGGAGATACCCTTTATGAAAATGCGACTGGTCAGGCCGTTACAGAACCATCGGAAAAACTGAAAGCACAAGTAAAAGCTTGGAAAAAAGAAGTGCGAGAGCAATTAGACACCTCCGATACGATTAATAACGGGGACTTACTCCGATTCTATACAGATAGTGGTCTAACGACAATTGATTCAACGAAATATAGCTACTTGAAACAAATGGATCGTTTGGAAGCGATAGAAAATAAACTTGGCGAAAATTCAACCAGTGTTTACTCCAAGAATGGAAACAAATCTACCGTCGATTTATTTAAAACAGAAACCTACAAACAATTAAATCCAGATACGACCTCCACTACAGAATCCACAAGTGGCAAATAGCAAAACTCATTGTCCTAGGACGATAGATGCCTTAAAGAGCATCTATCGTCCTTTTTTGACTCCGATTTTTTTCTAGATATGTTCATATATAATTCAAATTCCTTTTTTATACTTAACGTGAAGAAGGTGTCAAAAATGAAGAAGCAATTTCTAGAAGAAACGAAGCACCCCACATTCCTCTATTGGTTTTCTCTATTCATCTCAGCTAGTTTATTAACACTTGCATATCTATATGAAGTTTCATTTAGAAAGTTAATGGAACAAATCAATCACTATGTTCAACAATCTACTTATCAAGCAGCAAGAGCAACTATTAAGGAAACAACCCATACTATCCTTGATCGTTTGCCTGTTTTTATTCATCTATCAACGATTCTTATCGGTGGATTATTTGTACTCCTGTCCTTTTTTTATATCAGACGAGTGTTGGACAATCAATCAGTCACTCCTCACATAAATTTGGGCGTTTTTTTAAAAAAAATGATTCTACCCTTATTAGGAATTTTTTTGATTATTGGCGTTGTACTCTTTCTTTTTCAACCACAAATTGAGAAAAGTATCGAGCACTCACAATTTTCTTTGATAAAAAACAATGTACCGGATAATACTTTCTCTATCAAAGATGCAAATAGAACTACCCGACTAACCGTGAAAGCTCCAACAACGATTCAAGCACTCGCTCAAACAAACCGTCTTTCTTCAGTACAGTGGACACAACTCACGGTGTTTACTTTTTTAAAAATTGTGTTGATTCTTTCTTTTCTAGCAACTATCCTGGTTGCCTATTTTCTATTTACAAAAAAAGAAAGATAAAAAAGATTGCTTTTGCCAGACACTAACAGTCAGTCACTTCTCAGCCGCGTTCATTCTTTAGTTTCTGCTTCTTTAAAACAAAAAGTCAAACAGAAAATATACTCACCGGCATTTTTTCTATTTGGCTTTTTTGTTGTATGTTTTTCAACTTGTTTCATTGATCTTTTTTTCTGTATCTGGAAAAGCAATGGTAAAGGTGGTCCCCTTTCCGAGTTCACTCGTCACGCTAATTGTTCCCTGATGCAATCGTACTAATTGTTGGACAATTGGTAACCCTAAGCCAGATTCACCAAATTTTTTATTTTTCCTAGAGGGATCCACTTTGTAATAGCGATCCCAAATATTGGTTAGTTGTTCTTGTGTCATCCCGATACCTGTGTCCGCTATTTCAATCACTGTTTCCAAATCTTTTTTATAAATGCGAATGGTGATCGTCCCATTTTCCGTAAACTGAATCGCATTTTGCATAATATTTACCATAATTTGTTTAAACCGATCATAGTCGGCATAAACCTGAATAGGTTCTTTCGTGATTAGACTCAGCGTATCTCCTGAACTAGCCGCTTTTGCTTGGAGCTGCGTAACAATTTCAGACAAGGTTTGCGTCCCATCAAATTTTTTAATGACCATTGAAATTTGATTGGTTCGAATTTTTTCATAATCCAAATTTTCTGTTACTAAACGAATCAGACGCTCTGTTTCGTTCTTCATCAATTTAACCGCATTTTCTTCTTGATCCTTGGGAATGGCATGATACTGTAATCCCTCGAGTAAGCCATTGATTGTTGTCAATGGTGTACGCATTTCATGTGAGGCATCAGCCATAAACTGTTTTCTTCTCTCCTCTTGCCGTTCAATTTCCAACTGAGAGTCCTTCAAAGAAACAGTCATTTGATTAAAATCTTCTGCTAGATCATCAAATTCATCGCGGCCATGTACTGGCACATGAATATCAAAATTTCCATTGGCCACTTCCTTAGTTGCTTTTTGCAAACGATTGATTCGCTCAACCTGAAAACGCGCGTAAAAATAACTAATGACTAAAGCGACAATAACCGATATAATCACGCCTTTTAGAAGGTTAGCAGTCAACTGTTTAACTGATTTTTGAATATTCTTGGCCGGTTGGCTCACAATCAGAACACCAAAAAAGTGACCATCGTAATCAAAGGGAATCATTGCATAAGAAGTCGCCTCTTTTTTACCAAAACTATTCATATCAGAAGTTAATTGCTGCGATTCCCCGGAGGAAAGTGCATCCCAAGTTGATGTAGCAATGGATATACTTGGTTTTTCAACCGAGTGGAGTGGATAAATAATTTGTCTGTTTGTCGTAATAAAAACAAAATTTACATTCTGTTGGTTTAACATTAACTCCGAAGTTGCCAGCGCATTTTGAATTACGGCTTCTTTCGAGAAATTGACTTGGTATTGATCGTTAATGGTTTCTGCCACTTTTTGGACAGCATCACCATACCCAAATAGTTGTTGGTAGTTGTTTTCTTCCACGGTTTGCTTTGTCATGCGAGTAAAAACAATGCCCATTGTTAAAAGCGTGATAAAAATAACTACTGTAAAAGCAATTAGTTGTTGATACAAATATCTCATCAGGCAACACCTGAATCATCAAATTTATAGCCAACTCCCCAAACAGTTTGAATCACTTGCGGACCAACTTTTTCAATTTTTTGTCGCAATTTTTTGATATGTGCATCTACCGTCCGTTCATCACCAAAGTACTGATAGTCCCAGACCAACTCAAGAAGTTGCTCCCTAGAAAAGACTTGTCTCGGCTTCTTTGCAAGTGTATAAAGCAAATCAAATTCTTTTGGTGTCAATCCTTCAATTAGTTTGCCATTCAAATAGGCTTCTCGCGTTTTGGTATTTACTTTCAAAAATTGGGTCTCAATATCAAACTCTTGATCATTTTTTACTTGTTGATTCCCTTTTTTTTCAACTAATTCTGTTCTACGATGCAGTGCCTTCATGCGAGCAATTAAGGTCAATGGACTAAATGGCTTAGTCACGTAATCATCGGCACCCATTTCTAGCCCAATCACTTGATCGCTTTCAGAATCTCTGGCCGTTAGCATAATAATGGGCACGGTTTTAGAAACTTTTCGAATTTCCCGTGCAATTACCATACCATCCATTGAAGGCAAATTTAAATCAAGTGTAATCATATCAAACTCATTCGGTGTTGCGAGAAAACAGTCCAAGCCTTCTTTCCCATCGTACTTAAAGGTTGCTTCCCATCCTTCATTCAAAAAAAACATTTGCATCATTTCAGATACCGATTCATTATCCTCAATCATTAATATGTTCATTTTCATCACCTCGTAATGATCGATTAAATCGATCCAGTTTTTGTTCAATCCGTCCAAACATTGGTGCAATAAACCACGGAATCACTAACAATTCAATTAGGAAAAAATTAGTGTGCCCCGACAGCCGTAGCCAACTACCAATTGCGGTCATCAAACCACCCGCTATCAGAAAATATTGTCTGGCAACACGTTGCGCATACAACCAACTATCTGCAGAAAATTTCGCACGTTCAGACCGATACCCATAAATCAAATTTTCTCCCTTAGGTGGAAAAAGAAAAAAAGCAATGCCAACTATCAAGAAAAAAAAGCCCACATAAAAAAATATCATTATTTCGCTCCTTTATTACTACTGCTTAGTATACTAAATTATCCAGATTCTACCAATAAATTCATCGTTTCTTCGCGAAAGCTTTGCCTTTTGTTCATTTTTTGCTATTATCAAAGAGTATTTGAAAGGAGCAGCAAAATGACTTATCGTGCATTAGCATTTTTTGATTTAGATGGGACATTACTAGATAACCATTCCCAAATTACCCCTGAAGTTGCCGAGGCAATCACCCGTCTCAAACAAAACAACGTCTTACCAATTATTGCAACGGGAAGAGCTGAACCACAGATTCAACAAATTAAAGCTGCTGCTGGTATCACCTCTGATACTGTTATGAATGGTGCCTTTATTCGTTTAGATAATCAAGTTGTCTATCAAGAATATATTGACAAGACAATCTGCCAACGAATGATTGACGCGGTGCATCTGAAAAATCAAGAAGTCGTATTTTACAATGAGAAAGACATTTGGGCATCTGGTTCCAATCGTTACCTTGTAGAGGCTTTCGAATTTATTCACGCATTTGTCCCTGAAGTACACCCGCAAAAATTTCAGCAATCACTAGTAAACATGCTTCTGATACTAGGTAACACAGCGGATCACTATTATCATGAAATGTTCCCAGAACTAACTTTTTATCGAAATAGCCCTTTTTCGATTGATGTTGTTCGCAAAGGAACATCAAAAGGAAGTGCGGTCAAGCGAATCAAAGAGGCATTGCAACTGTCAACCATTCCAACGTATGGATTCGGTGATGGACCCAACGATATCGCCCTACTTGATGCGTGCGACGAAAAAATTGCGATGGGCAATGCAACAAAAGAACTAAAAGAACGCGCCACGTTTGTAACCAAAAACAATACTGACGGTGGCATTGTTCATGCTTTGAAACATTTTGATTTGATTTAGTACCATTCCTTTATCATTTTATGGTATACTAAGGGGGCTGTTAAGAGCTCCCTTATTTTAACGGGGGCGTTACGGATTCGACAGGCATAATTGAGCCTGAATTGCGCTTCGTAGGTTACGTCTACGTAAAAACGTTACAGTTAAATATAACTGCTAAAAACAATAACAACTCTTACGCTTTAGCTGCCTAAAAACAGTTAGCGTAGATCCTCTCGGCATCGCCCATGTGCTCGAATCAGGGTCCTAACGTAAGTGGGATACGCATTATTTTTCCGTCTGTAAACTAATGAAGAGATCATCAGACTAGCAATACAGACTGCCTGTCGTTCGGCAAGCTGTAAAGCGAACCTTCAAATGAGTCGACTATGAGCGTAGATTTTTAGGTAGCAATATGTTTGGACGCGGGTTCGACTCCCGCCGCCTCCATACGGGTTTCACAAGTGTTCATAAAAAAGAAGAGATGCTGGTACGTCAGTATTTCTTCTTTTTTTATTTCCCAAAATTTCGCATAATTAAAGCCAAATCTACATCAAAAAAAGCTATTAAAAGATTTGTAGCACTTTTTCTCGTTTGTCCCTACCAAGAATCATTCAATTATTCCGCTTTTGTTTTTATCTGACAAATAATAAGAAACATTGTTTCGGCTAGTTCAATTGTTGGCTTTTTCTCGCAATCTGTATTTTTCCCCCGTTCATTCTATCGTCGATAAAAGTCCATTCCCCACTGCTATCACTTTTTAGGAAGTAATGATTATTTAAAAAAAAAGCCAATTCACACAAGTCCAAATACTGCCATCATCGCTCTTCAGACCATTCGTTTATCTATGATGGAGAATTTCATTGCTTATAAGAATATATTTTCTCATTATTTTATCATCAAAAATACATCCATTCCTAAATTATGTTATGATAGGGTGTATACAGATGAGAGGATGGGTTCTATGGAATTGAATATCGGAGATTTCATCACAACAAAGGATGTCTCGGGCGAAGAAATATCAGGCCAGATTACCAAAATTAATGTGAATACTGTCATTTTGCATACCAAATCAGAAAGTTATGTTGTCCGTTTAAAAACGCTCCAACAACAAGGTTACTCAACAAATGAAGTTCCCACTAAAAATAATTTTTACTAATACAAAAAAGAAGCCAATCAATTGAGATTGTGTCTCTTCCTTTCAGTACGTTTGCCAAGAAAGGAAGTGCCTAATCATTGTTTGGCTTTTTTGTGATTTTGTTTACCTAGTCATAGATTCATTCATCGCATATTCCTTAATGACCTTTATAGCTGACAAAATAAAAACCTGATACAAAAATTGCTCCACCTATTGAATTACCAAGATACACAAATACAAAGTTGCGGAAAAAATCACCCCAACCGACAGCTCCTTCAAAAATAGCAGCTGGGATCAAAAACGCATTTGCAACACTATGTTGAAACCCAATAGCAACAAAAATCATCACTGGAAACCAGATACCAAGAATTTTCCCAGCTGCATCCTTTGCACCGTAGCACAACCATAGAGCCAGCCCGACAAACCAATTACAACCAATTCCTGATATCGTTGCCTGATACCAACTAGCAGAAATTTTATGCTCGGCCAATTGACGAACTTGATCTGCGTAAACACCATTAGCAGTCAAGCCGACTACATGACCAAAAAAATACGCGACAAACAAAGCCCCCAAGATATTCGCTAAAGTAATGGTCAACCAGTTGAGAAGTAATGCTTGGAACGACACTTTTTTATCATAAAAAGCCGTACTGACTGCCATCATATTCCCTGTAATTAACTCCCCACCTGCTAATAAAATCACAATTAATCCGATTGGAAAGACAGAGGCCCCGACAAGCGCTTGTAAGCTAGCTAGATTACTAGGGATCGAAGCTGACACTCTTACATAGGCTAAATAACCTAATGAAATCATTGCGCCGCCAATAAAACCTAAAATCAACTTGGCAACAAAGGGTTTCGCAATTTTTTTGGTTCCGTTTTCAATACTGATAGTTAAAATTTCTCCTGGTGAATACACAATTCATCGCTCCTTTTCTTTTCAATACTTCTCTACTTTACCTAAAAAAGAAAAAATCGCAAGTCTTTTTGTGCTTTTTTTCACTTTATCTTTATCATTTTCTATTTCCCCAGTCAGAAGTTTCTCCCAAAATGAACGAACCCAATGTATTCAACTTTTAAATTAAGAAGATCGTCGTATTTTTCCAATAATGGTTGATAAGTTGAACCCAAAAAGTTATCTGCAGAGTTATAAATATTTAGCCATACCTTTTTCTCTGGTGAGGTTTTTTTATCTAATTGGTGTGATACTGGTTCATAGATTTTGGTTGAATCTGTGAAATCTTTGTAATTATCACCAGTTACTGCCACGTTCAAGGCATAATAAGAACGTTGATCTGCGTTATAAGTGTAGACATCGGAACTTAAGCTATTTCCAGCCTCATCCGCTTTTCCAATTCCTGTATCAATGTCAACGCCATCCAGTGAATTTCTTAATACACGTAATGTTAAATAAGCTTGAACATCCGCATGTTGACTAATAGTACCGCCATAACCATCTTTAATTGCTGCTACTGCATCACTATTTGCGTCATAACCAAATGTTGGAACTTTATTGTCTTTTGACCATGAGTTAAAAATAGACATGCCCATGCCATCATTATTTGAAGCGATGACATCAATTTTATCTGCAAATGATGATGCCCAAGTTCCAATGGCATTTCCAGCTGTTGCAGCGTCCCAAGTAGCTCCTGAGTTATTTTTCATTTCTTGGGAAGCAAGTTCACGAATGATATATTTTTTCCCGTTAACTTCTAATTCACCATCTTTGACAGCTTTTGCTTTTCCTTCAACGTTGGTTCCCACTGGTTCACTATTAATGCCACCCGATCCTTTAAAGGCTGTTCCTAATGCTTCCCGAACGCCTCTGGTACGAGCGATAGAGTCGTTATGACCGACATCACCAATTGCTAGTACATAGCCAATAATTCCGTCATCGTTGCGATCAATCTTAGCAATATTTTTCAATATAGTCTTTTACCATTTGTCCTTGAACTTGTGCCCCTTGTTGTGCATCAAATCCTACATAATGCCTACTGAATAATTAGGAGAAAATTCTGAATCGCTAGGAGGCTTTCCTTGTCTCCTGCAAAGCTTTGAGCAGCCAGCCGGAAGCAACTCGGCAAAAAACGTGCCGATTTCATTCCTAAATGGTGTCAAACTAGCTGTAAAAACTTAGACCACAGCTAGTAATTCCCCATTTACTTTTGAGGCTGCGGAAAGCTTTCAGGAGACCGGCAAGCTCTGCTGGCAAAAAAGATTGAGCCGATTCTAGAAAATTAGCGCGAAAAATAGGACGGCAAGCTATTGGCAGAGGGAAAAGCTGCTCAACTGCAAGGTTTTTAACTAGCTAAAAACCTTGCAGTTTACTTAAATAATCATTGCTTGAAATAGCTCATTATTGCTGTTTGTGCTTTATTCAGTAGACATTACATAGTACGTTTTATCATTAAAGTTTAATGCTGCCTTATCTAGTTCTCTTGTTGATGAATTAGACGGTTGTCGATTAAACCAAACTAACGGTTTATCCTTGTTTGTAACTTTAGAACTACTGTCTCCCCCTTTGTCCGATCCCTTGCTATCCCCACTGCTTCCTGAACCACATGCCGCCAATCCTAATCCGACTGCTAGAACCATTGACAACGTAATCAATTTACGACTCTTTTTCATGTATCTTTTCCTCCTTACAAACGCAATGTATGCGCTTTATTTGACACAAGTATAACGGTAATCGAAAATGAAAAACATAGGATTTTTTTTGAAAAAAATACAAATTTTTTACGTTTTCGATTTTTTTTCACAAAAAAACTCTTACGATAAACAGTTACTGTTTGTCGCAAGAGTTCATAGGTACTCTTTTCGTTCAATTTTGTGACAAGGCAAACCCAATCCTTCATAAAATCTTTTTTTATACCTACTAGTTCTCAAACAGATGCACCACCCTCAGCTTCTTAGTGTTTTTGGGGAAAGGATTGGTCAAAAGAAGCGGCTATTTGGAAAAGAGCAGCTGTTTGTTGATGAATATGTTGAGCCACGGATGCATTATTCATCGTATAAAGATGAACACCAGCAACGTCTTGTGTCAATAAATCCACAATTTGGTCGACCGCATAAGCCAAGCCAGCTTCTCTCAATGCTTGTGGATTGTGTTCATATTTCTCGAGAATCGCTAAAAATTTCCTTGGTAACTTGGTTTTTGTTGTTTGAACTAGCCGAATCGCTTGTTTTCGATTAACAATAGGCATAATGCCAGCGATAATCGGCACATCAATCTCTGCCAATTGACATCTTTCAACAAATTCGTAAAATAGTTCATTATCAAAAAATAATTGTGTAATCAAACGATTGCAGCCAGCATCACATTTTAATTTCAATGTTTTAATATCCGCCACGCGATTTGGAGAATCCGGATGAACTTCTGGATAGCAAGCACCAGAAATCGTGAAATCTGGTGCTATTTCTTTAATGAACGTAATTAATTCGCTTGCATAGGAAAAATCAGTTAACGGTGGTAAGTTAGGTAAATGGTCACCACGCAAGGCGAGCACCTGATGAATCCCCAAGTTTGCCAAAGTATCAATCACTCGTTTTACTTGTGCTTTTGAAAGATATGCGGCTGGTAAATGAGCAATCGTTTCAATGCCCAATTCATTATGAATGTAATTTGCAATTTTTATCGTCGTCTGCTCGATGGACTGATTATTATTGCTACAAGTGACGCTAATGAATGAGGGCTTAAGTTCAGATAATGCCTTGACAGTCTCAACTAATTTAACAAAACCATCATTTGTGTTGGCGGGGAAAACCTCAAAAGATAATAATCGTTCCATTCTACGTTCACTTCTTTCTAATGCCTTTCACTGCTCTTGTCATGTTAGCAAGACTTGCCTTTGTTTCCTCAATTCCTCTTGTTTTTAATCCGCAATCCGGATTGATCCATACCTTCTCACGAGGAACCTTTGCTAAAATTGCCTCAATCGTTGCTGTTAATTCTGCAACGGAGGGGATACGAGGCGAATGAATATCGTAAACACCTGGACCAACAGCTGTCTTAAACTTTCGGCGAACCAGTTCATCTAGAATAGCTAAATTGGATCTTGAAGCCTCAAAAGAAATTACATCTGCATCCATTTGATCGATGGCAGCAATGATGTCCGTAAATTCGCTATAGCACATATGCGTATGAATTTGTGTCTCTGGTTTTACTTTGCTGTGGACCAGACGAAATGCTGGAATCGCCCAATCTAGGTATTCTGAGTACCAATCTGAACGACGGAGTGGCAATTTTTCTCTTAAAGCTGCTTCATCAATTTGAATCATTCGAATGCCATTTTTTTCTAAATCAAGCACTTCCTCTTGGATTGCTAGAGCCAATTGTAGCGTTGATTCTTTTGTCGAAACATCCTCTCTCGGAAAAGACCAATTCAAAATTGTCACAGGA
The DNA here is from genome assembly GCF_042685105.1 of Enterococcus camelliae. NCBI lineage: Bacteria > Bacillati > Bacillota > Bacilli > Lactobacillales > Enterococcaceae > Enterococcus > Enterococcus camelliae. Next base: position 42,292 of record NZ_JBHUMO010000005.1, read on the forward strand.
CCGGTTAGCATGCCTTTGACAACTTTTTGGGTCTGATTTTGAGCAAAGACAGACCATTTCACCGTCATCGGAGCTTTACGAGCAATATCACCCCAGATGATAGGTGGCTTAACTCCTCTCGTGCCATATGATTGAACCCATCCATTCTTACTGAACAAATAGCCTTCTAACTGTTGTCCAAAATATTCCACCATATCATTTCGTTCAAACTCACCATGAACGAGGACATCTAATCCGATAGACTCTTGCCAAATCAACCATTCACTAATTTTCTCTTCAATAAACTGTTCATATTGTTCCTGATCAATCTCGCCTTTTTTCCACTTCAACCGATTTTGTTTCACTTCTTTTGTTTGAGGAAATGAACCAATCGTGGTCGTTGGTAACTCTGGAAGATGAAACACTGTTTTTTGAATGGGGCGCCGCTCATCAAAATTAGGGACCCTTTCAAAATCATCGGGAGTTAATTGTTGAAGTTTTTCTTTTACAAGTTCGTTTTCTTCAAAGCGTTTTTGGCTAAACAATTCCGTGTTCTCTTGAAGTAAATGCATACTTTTGTGCGCAACTAATTCTGCTAATGCAGTTAGTTCTGTTAGTTTTTCTTTTGCAAAGGCAAAATGCGTTACGATTTCATTAGGGAAGTTTTCATTCGCTGTTGTGTAAGGCACATGCAATAAAGAACAAGAAGTTGAAAGAACAAACGCCTGGTTTTTCACGTCCTCCAAAAGAGCCAATGTTTGTTGAAAATGATTACGCCAAATATTTTTTCCATTGACCACACCTGCGTACAAAACTTTATCTGTGGGAAATCCATCCGCAATGAGACGTCGCGTTTCCTTTCCTTCAACAAAATCTAACCCAATTGCATCAAAGGGTAAATGAATCAGCGTTTGATACGCATCACGCACATCACCAAAATAGGTTTGGACCAAAACTTTTAATGGACGCTTTGCTAACAAGTGTTGATAAATTTTTTCAAATACTTGCACTTGTTTCGCCGATAAATCCATCACTAGTCCAGGTTCATCTAATTGAATTATTTTGGCGCCAAGATCTGCTAGTCTTGAAAGAATTTCTTGGTATGCAGCAATCAATTGTGAGATGAGCTTCTCTTGGTCAATACCTTCTTCGATTTCTGCAAGTTGCAAGAAAGTAAATGGACCGAGGATAACGGGACGAGTATCAATTCCTAAAACTTTTGCTTCAGTGAATTCATCAAAAATTTTGGTACCCACCACCTGAATTTTCGTATTTGCCTCTATTTTCGGGACAAGGTAATGATAGTTTGTATTAAACCATTTTTTCATTGGCCAGGCCTTCACGTCGCCCTTTTCTCCTTGATAACCACGAGCCAATGCAAAATATTCTTCCAAGGGTTCTAACTGCAACGAACGAATCTTAGCTGGAACAACATTCAATAAGCAAGCGGTATCCAGCGTTGTATCATAAAATGAAAAATCATTGCTTGGAATCTCGTCTATTCCTTCATCTTTTAAAAGTTGCCAATGTTTTTTACGCAACTCTTTTCCTTTTTCCAAAAGATCCTTTTTTTGAATATCGCCTCTAAAAAACGCTTCCGTTGCAAACTTCAATTCTCGAAATTCACCAATTCTTGGAAAGCCAATGACCGATGTTTTGACCATGTTCGTTCCTCCTTTGTTCTAATTAGCATTACTCTAACACGAGGAATCCAAAAGCGATAACTGAAAAAAATAAGAGCACGTTATAGCTATTCCCTATAACATGCTCTATAATTAAGAAAAAAATGGAGGAAAACAATGCGTCTACAACAACTAATTTACTTAGAAAAAATTATTGAGAAACGCTCAATTAATGAAGCTGCCAAGGAACTCTACCTTACACAACCGAGCCTCTCAAACGCAATTAAAGAATTGGAACAGGAGCTTGGCATTCAATTATTATTGCGCAGTAAAACAGGTGTCTCACCGACAAATGAAGGGCGAGAGTTTTTAATGTATAGTCGTCAAATTCTCGATCAAGTAAATTTGTTAGAAGAAAAATATAAACATCAAGGGTTACGAAAGCAAAGTTTTTCCGTTTCTGCGCAACATTACGCGTTTGTCGTTCACGCGTTTGTTGAACTCATTCGGAAAGTGCCAAATGACGAATATCGATTTACCTTACGTGAAACCGAGACAGAAAACATTTTTGATGATCTTGTACAATTTAAAAGTGAATTAGGAATTCTTTATTTAAATTCCTTTAATCGTCAGGTGATGACTAAGCTTTTTAAAGAAAAAGATTTGCTTTTTACTCCTTTGTTTGATGCCAAACCCCATGTCTTTGTTAGTCGAAACAATCCGCTCACAAAAAAAGCAAGTCTAACCCTGTCAGACTTAGAACCCTATCCGTATTTGTGTTACGAACAAGGAGAAAACAATTCTTTTTATTTTTCTGAAGAAATTCTGAGTACGTGGAATCGCAAAAAAGAAATCAAAGTGAGCGATCGCGCAACAATTTTTAATCTCATGGTCGGCTTAGATGGGTATACAATTAGCTCTGGTATTATCAGTAGTGAATTGAATGATGACAAAATTGTTGCTATCCCTCTCGAATATGATGACACCATCACAATCGGTTGGTTAAAGCAAAAGCAAAGGGTCATTAGCCCCTTAGCTTCCACCTATTTGACAATGTTACAGGAACATATTAAACAATATGGTTTTGAAATCTATCCTCAACCAGAATAAACTTTTTTGTCATGTTCGTCTTAAACTTTTTTAAAACGTAACAAAACTCATCTTCATGTAATCTTTTTTCATGCTATGCTTTTCTTACAAGGAGGCGGATACTAATGGAAGATATCTTCTTTGCACCATTTGATTGGTTATACGGCGTTTTGTCGGGTAAGAGATAACGATATACCCATTAAATGACGCTGAACGGTAAAAGAATCTTCCCTAACTATGGGAAGGTTCTTTTTTGAAATTGGCCAGTAGTAAGTGAACAAATTTTTCTAAATACTCTCGGTCTATTTGATCGTAGCTCGCAAGCAAGCGGCTATCCAAATCAAGGACCCCAAGTAGCTTTTCATTGTGAATCATCGGAACAACAATCTCAGATACCGCTGCCGAATCACAAGATATATAATTTTTATGTTTGGTAACATCCTCAACAATCAACGTGCTGCCTTTTTCAGCAGCTTCACCACAAACGCCTTTACCTAAGGCGATCCGTGTACAAGATACTTTCCCTTGAAAAGGTCCTAAAACCAGCTTGCCTTCAGTAAACAAATAATAACCTGCAAAGACCGTTTCTGGAAAAGATTCATTTAATAATGCAGAAGAATTAGCTAAATTAGCAATCCAATTGGTTTCGATTTCAAGTAGACCTTTTAATTGAGCTAACACTAGTTCATAGGTAGCTATTTTATTTTTGGACATACAAATTCCTCCGTTCTCTAGGTGTTATTATACCTGAATCAAACCTTTAGTAAACTATAAAATGAGATTATGTGTTCTTCGGTTCCTGATTCTTTATCATCAATTGATATACGTAACCATCTATTATTATGATAAAGTCATTTGTTATTGATTCTAATCATAACCGTTGATACTTTCCCGTCATCCCCCCCTATGTTCAAGATTCGTTTTTTTACATGCAATCTTAACTTAATATTCTTCTTTTTTTATCACTCTCAAAGCATTTAAAGTTACCAAAATCGCAGATCCGGAATCACTAAGAACTGCTATCCATAAAGTTAACCAACCAGGGAAAATGAATAATAAAGCAATTAGTTTAACAAGCAGTGAAAATGTAATATTTTGTTTGATAATTTTTTGAGCCTTTTTACTTAATTCAACTGTAAACGGTAATTGTGTTAAATTATCTGCCATTAAAACAATATCTGCTGTTTCAATCGCGGTATCGGTACCTACCCCGCCCATTGCAATCCCAACATCTGACAATGCAAGTGCAGGTGCATCATTGATACCATCACCGACCATTGCAACAACTTCTCCGTCATTTTTTAATTGTTCAATTCTCTGAACCTTCTCTTCTGGCAATAGATTGGCATAAACTGTAGTGACTCCTGTTTTTTGAGCAATCTCTTGTGCAGCTCCCTGATTATCACCAGTTAGCATAATTGTTTGTCGAATACCCAACTCTTGCAGATTTTCAATTGCTTGCTTTGATGACTGACGAATACTATCTGCAACAGCTACCAATCCTAACACTCTAGTAGCCGTACCCAGAAGAACAATTGTATGTCCTGAGCTTTGAAATTGTTTCACCTGTTGCATCTGCTCAGGTGTTAAAATATCCTTTTCAAATAGAGCGACATTTCCCGCAAAATACGTTACTTCAGAAATATCTCCAGTCACTCCTTTTCCTGAAATATTTTGAAAAGCAGTTGCTGCTAAAATTGGTACTTGTTTTTCCGTAGCATAAGTTACAATCGCTTGCCCGATTGGGTGAGTTGTATGGACTTCCAGTGCTGCCAGTAAACGTAAGACTTCAGTTTCAGTTTCACCATATCCTTGAACTTTGGAAACTTTTGGCCGTCCTTCTGTAATCGTTCCAGTCTTATCAAAAGCGATAGCAGTTAAACTCCCCGCTTTTTCTAAATAGTTTCCTCCTTTAATTAATATGCCATTTTTAGCCGCGGTTCCAATTGCAGAAACAATAGTCACTGGCGTAGAGATGATCAAAGCACAGGGACAAGCAACAACCAGTAATTCTAATCCCTTATAAAACCATTCCGAGAATGAGGATTGACTAAAAAGTGGTGGAACGATCATGACTGCTAACGCCATAATAAATACGATTGGCGTATATATTTTAGCGAATTGATCTACAAAAGCTTCCGAAGGGGCCTTTTTTTCTTGCGCTTCTTCTACCATTTGAATGATACGAGCAATCGTTGATTCCCCACTCAAATGGGTTACCTTTATTTCTAAAGAACCCTCCTGATTAATCGTACCAGCAAAGACTGCATCAGTGACGACTTTGGTAATAGGAATTGATTCACCTGTAATTGGTGCCTGATCAACAGAAGAATTTCCTTTTAGCACAACACCATCTAAAGGAATTCGCTCACCGGCTTTAACAAAAATCACGTCATCTAATTGGATGTCAGTAACCTGTTTTTCAATAAAACGATCACCTTGTTTCACTTGCGTCACTTCAGGTGTTAAATCCAGCAAACTTTTAATAGAATTTCGCGTTTTTTCAACCGCTTTATTTTGCAAAAGACTACCAATCGCAAATAAGAAAACAACTAGTGCACCTTCACTCCATTCACCGATAACGCCTGCACCAATGGCAGCTGAAATCATGAGGACATTCATATCCAGTGATATACTTTTCAAAGTATAATAGGCACTTTTAGCTGGCCGTGAACCACTGATAATCATTGATAGAGCAAAAAACAAATTTGAAAAAAATGAGGCTGAAATAATTGAAGTAAAATATCCGAGAATCAATAATAAACCTGAAATAATAACCACTTGATTGCCATCAACAATAAAGAAAGATGTTTTAGAATCATGGGTTTCTTCTATGGAACCAGAATACCCAATCTTCTTCAATTCATGCTTAATGTCTTTAATCGCTAGCGCATGTTCAATCTGCATCGTACCAGTGGCAAAACTAACGGATACCTTGCCCACTTGTGGTAGAGTCGAAAAATGTTTTTCAATTGTTTGAGCACAACCGCCACAATCCATTCCCTTAATTTTTATGATATCCAATTTAGGCTGATTCGCAATCTTATAGCCAAGTTTAGCAACTGTTGCGGGAATCTCCTGTAAATTCACTTGATCATCGGCTAGAATCTTCATCGTGCCAGTACTAAAATTGACGGTAACCATTTGAATTCCATGTAATTGATTGATGGCTTTTTCAAGCGTCAACGCACAATTGCCGCAATCCATTCCCTCAATTTGATAAGATTTATTAACACGATTCCCTTGATTATTTTCCTTGAGCTCATCATCACAACAGGCGCCAGTGCTATTTACTTCGCTCTGTTTCAACTTTTCATTCATGCAACATTCATCATGACACTCCGTTTCATTCCGTTCCAATTTTTCATCCGTACAGCAATCATTGTCTTTTTCATTCTTTGGCATTTCCGTTTCCTCCTAATTAATCCATATGATGTTTACATTTGAGAATTTCTGTCGCTTCATCCCAATGAAAATCACTTATTGTTTCATTTAATAAATCCAATAACTGAACGATTTTAGGAGTAGTTAACCGGTAAAAATAATATTTTCCTTCATTACGTTTTTCAATCAATCCACAATCTCTTAGACAAGCAAGGTGCTGTGAAACACTCGATTGGGAACCCCCAACAGTTTCAATAAGGTCAGTCACATTTTGTTCCCCATTTTTTAGTGACATTAAAATTGCATATCTGATCCTATTTGAAAAACCATGCAATAATTTCAACTGCAAAGTATAGTTTTCATTCATTTCATCACCTCATATTAGTTTTTTCTTATATGAATCATATTATCATTTCCTAATATGACAGTCAATCAAACATACATAAAAATTTTTAAAGGTAAGTTGTAAAATGAAATGCATAAAGAAATAAAAAAAATCATGTAGATACGTTATACTTAAAAGCGACAAAACCATAAGTATGAAAGAGGTATCTACATGACTAAAGCCAATTATACCACAGAAAATCGTCACTTTAAGCACCTTTCTGACATCCAACGTGGAAAATTAGAACAGCTGGCGAAATGCGGTACCTATACACAAGCTGAAATGGCGTGCGAATTAGGAATCAGCCAATCGACTGTTTCCCGCGAATTGAGACGCGGAAAAACGCGCCAACTTGACTATCAACGTAACTACTACGAACAGTATATCGCGGTCTCAGGTGCACGAATCTATCAAGAAAATCGCGCCAACTCGCATGCGAGAAATCATCATAAGTATTCTGCACCATTTCTTTCGGCTTTGTCAGAAAAGCTAGTGCCTAAGAATGGGCTACGGCTTCACAGTGTGGATACGTTTGTGCGATCCTATAGGAAATCGCATCCTGAGGAACGCGTTCCATGCACGAAGACCGTTTATGCGTTGATCAATGCTACTGTGCTCTCAATTCGTAACATTGATTTACCTATGAAGACCAGGATGCGACCACGAAAGAAAACAGTTTCAGACCCGAAGGGCCGCAATGCTAGACACTTAGGA
>NZ_JBHUMO010000006.1:0-590 GCF_042685105.1 Enterococcus camelliae
GATCGATACTCAAATCGAATTTGGCTCCAAATTCGACGGCTGCTTTTTGTTTTCCTCTCACAATCGGACGAACCCAAGGCTGATGGAAACTCACAATACGCTCTGCAACGGAATGTGTTTTATTGTCATACATGAATTGTTGTTGTTCGTAAACTTTTTGAAGCGTTTCCCAATCTCCCTGCAGGGCCAGCGGAATGAGGATTCCTTGTTCTAGAAATTCTTTGATCACTTTGATATCCCTTTTCACAAAAGAAAGGAGCTTGCGAATTTCAGCACGCAACCATTTTTTGGCTTTTTTCTTACGACGAACGATGCCTAAATACACCCTTCGAGCTTTTTTTCGATAGACTCTGGGCTTTTTCAGTTTTTTCCCTTCACAAACAACATCGATGATTTTCTCGGCATGGGTACGGGCATCATTCAACAATTCTGTATCGGTTGGATATTTGATGTTTTGTGGAGCACAAGTGGCATCCAAAATCAATATTCCGGAATTGAAATCGTCATGAGAATCGTTGTCCTTATCGTCTTTTTTCTTGTTGAAGACGAGTATTTTTTCATTGATTTCTATCAATGTTGTTTCGTCCAAG
>NZ_JBHUMO010000007.1:0-28490 GCF_042685105.1 Enterococcus camelliae
TGTGGACATAAAAAAGTAGACTTAAAACTGTCTGATCGCACCTATCACTGTGAAGAATGCGGGTATACAGCGGATAGAGATTATAATGCAAGTCTTAATTTAGCGAGTTACAGTGCTTAATCTACGAGCTTCTACTTAAACAGAAACGTAGATAGGTAGGATTCGTTGTATCCGAATTAACGCCTGTGGAATGTTATAGCAAACGAGAGTAGCGAGCAAGTGGCAAAATCGGACACGTAGAAACAGGAAATAAACATAAATCTGACAATTTTTATAGTTGGTTAGAAATATTTATAGATTTTTGGCAACGGAAAGAAGATGTTAATTGGTTCTCATGTATCAATGAGTGGGAAAAAAATGTTTCTTCAGTCAGCAGAAGAAGCAGCGAGTTATGATGCATCGACATTTATGATTTATACGGGTGCTCCTCAAAATACCAGAAGAAAGCCCATTGAAGACCTGAATATTGAGGCAGGTAAGGCGTTTATGGCAAGTCATGGACTCAGTAATCTGGTTGTCCATGCCCCGTATATTATTAATTTAGGAAATACAACCAAACCTCAAAATTTTGGATTTGCAGTGAATTTCTTAAGAGAAGAAATCTTGCGAGCCACTGCACTAGGTGCGCTACAAATTACGTTACATCCTGGTGCGCATGTAGGTGCTGGGGTGGATGCGGGTCTGGCTCAAATTATTAAAGGGCTAAATGAAGTGCTTGAAAAAGATCAGGTACCACAAATCGCTCTAGAGACCATGGCTGGTAAAGGAACAGAGCTTGGAAAAACCTTCGAAGAATTGGCAACAATCATTGATGGAGTAACCTTGAATGAAAAATTATCAGTGACCTTCGATACGTGTCATACGAATGATGCTGGTTATAACATCAAAGAAGATTTTGATGGTGTACTAGAAGAATTTGATCGCATCATTGGTTTGGATCGACTAAAAGTGATTCATGTGAATGATTCGAAAAATCCCCAAGGCTCCCACAAGGATCGTCATGCCAATATTGGTTTTGGTACGATTGGTTTCGAAGCCTTAAACCATGTTGTTCATCATCCTAAATTAGAAAACTTACCAAAAATTTTGGAGACCCCTTATGTAGGTGAAGAGAAGAAAAATAAAAAACCACCGTATAAGTATGAAATCGCCATGTTAAAAAAACAGGTTTTTGATCCACAACTTTTGGAGAAGATTGCAATGAACGAACAATATTGAAAGCTTGTGCATTCGCACTTGCTTTTTTTTTGGCGTTTGATACGCTAATAACAAAGAAAGTGGGGAGTTTATGGAGACAATCTTAAAAGTGAATAATGTATCAAAGAAAATTGGATCGAAAACGATTATCGATGAAGTTAGTTTTGACGTTCCAAAAGGGAAGATTGTTGGTCTCCTGGGTCCAAACGGTGCTGGGAAAACGACGCTCATCCGAATGATTGTCGGTTTAATGAAAATGTCAAATGGTGAAATTACCATTGCAAACTATTCCTTAAAGGAACACTACCGTGAGGCAATTTCTGAAGTTGGAGCAATTGTTGAAAATCCTGAGTTTTACAATTATATGAGCGGAATGGATAATTTACTTCAATATGCGCGGATGTCTAGAAAACATGTCACCCCGGAGGAAATTCTAGCAATCATTAAACAAGTTCATCTAGAAGCTCATTTCAATCAAAAAGTAAAAACCTATTCTTTGGGAATGAGACAACGTCTAGGTGTAGCCCAAGCATTAATTCATCAGCCTTCGTTACTTGTGTTAGATGAACCCATGAATGGATTGGATCCAATGGGAATGAAAGAATTTCGTGAAATGTTGCGCGACTTAAAAAATAAGGGAATATCAGTAATTTTATCAAGCCATCAATTGAGCGATATTGAGCTGGTTGCGGACGAACTTGTCATTGTCCAGCATGGGAAAATCACCCATCAGGTTACAATGGATGAAATCAAAAATCAACAATTGGTGATGGTCGTTGAGTGTCAAAAAATAGATGAATTAACACAGTATCTCACTCAACAATCCTTGTCGTTTGAAAGAAGACAAGAGCAAGTATGGGTTTATTTGGAGCAAGATATCAGAGTCTCTCTTTTAAAAGACTTAGTGAATCAAGATTTAAATGTCCTAGCTTTCTATCCTAAGGTTTCCTCATTGGAAGATGTATTTTTAGCTTGGACAGAAGAAGGAGGCTTATAATGAGTGCATTAATCACCAACGAGTGGCTAAAACTCGCTAAGAAAAAAACGACAGGGTTTTTATTTCTCTTTTTAGTTGTGGCAACTTTTGGAGTCACTTTATTAATGAAACTAGCAAAAGTAACGATGACTGCACCACAAAGTTTTGCACAATTGTCGGGCATGAGTTCGTTTTTAAACTTGGTGATTGTCATTTTGACTGCATCCATTGTTGCAGAGGAATTTACAAAAGGAACCATCAAATTTTTGTTAATTCGACCATTTTCCAGAAGTCAAATTTTGCTTTCTAAATGGATTACCTGTATCTTGTATGCCTTATTCGGCACATTCATTTTGTGGATGAGTAGTTTTTTAGCTAGTTATTTATTTTTGAAAAATGGCTCATTTACAACGGGATTAACTGAATTTGGTGGCTGGAACGCCATCGAGGTTTCTCTTTTATATGGAGCAACGAATTTATTGATGTTGGTTTTTTATAGTTCTGTCACGTTGTTCATTTCAGCTGTCATTCGTTCGCAGTCATTGGCAGTCGGTTTGGGAATTGGGGTCCTCTTCGGATCGTCTATGATGAACGTGTTACTTTTTACGTTGATGGAAAAACAAAACTGGTTGCGTTGGAACCCCTTTAATTTATTAAATATCCGCGAAGCTATCCCAGATTTTATCCAAATGCTACAAGGAAACAAAGCTTGGACAAGCGCTTCTACAAACTATCTAGTAAATTATTGGCAAATGGGCTTAGGGCTTCTTCTATTCAGTACAGTTATTTATCTGATCACCAATTGGTTGTTCGCTAAACGTGATGTAGCATTAAGTTAAAGACCTATGGCAAAAGGAAAAGAGAACCTTCTTTAAAATTTTGCCATTTGTCTTTTTTTTTTAGGTCACTTCTAGTAAAATGAATGATTGAGAGCAGATTGTATAGAAAGGAGTTCGTTTGATTATGATGTATGTAATCGTTGCAATTATTGCATTAGCAGTTGGCGCTATCGGTGGTTTCTTTTATGCGCGAAAATATATGAAAGATTACTTGAAGAAAAATCCTCCTGTGAATGAGGAAATGTTGCGTTCACTAATGATGTCAATGGGGCAAAAACCTTCTGAAAAGAAGATTCGTCAAATGATGCAACAAATGAAAAATCAAAACTAGTTTTTGATTGGCTCATTGGTCAAAGAAAAAAATATCCAAACGATATAGAATGTGTCGTGCTTATTCTAATGAATTTGCGCCCAGGCCCTACTGGACCGTAGGAGCGAATTCTATATCGTTTGGGTATTTTCTTATTGCAAAAAAAGTACGTAGAAGGGAGAATCGCAGTGTCAATATTTAAAAAATTGGGTTGGTTTTTTCGACAAGAAAAAAAACATTACCTATTAGGAGTATTCTCATTAATTGTTGTGGCGATTGTCCAAGTATTGCCACCTAAAATGATTGGACTAATCATCGATGAAATAGATCAAAAGCAATTATCTGGCAGCAAAATTCTCCTCTGGGTTGCTTTGTTAACTCTTGCGGCCATCACTCAATACGGTTTTCGCTTTATCTGGCGCACCAATATTTGGGGGAGTGCAGCGAAATTGGAGCGGTCATTGCGAAGTCAGCTATTTCACCATTTTACAAAAATGGACCATCTTTTTTTTCAAACGCATCGGACAGGGGATTTAATGGCTCATGCCACCAATGACGTCAGTGCCGTTCAAAATGTTGCTGGTGCAGGAATTTTAACCTTTGCGGATTCCATGATTACCGGCATTTCAACTATTATTGCGATGGTGCTTTTTGTGGACTGGCGTTTAACCATTTTGGCCATGATTCCATTACCACTCTTAGCAGTAACTTCTCGTGTCTTGGGGTCAAAAATTCATGTTGCTTTCCGCGACGCTCAAGCAGCTTTTTCTGATATCAACGATAAAACCCAAGAAAGTATTACCGGTATCAAGGTAATCAAAACATTTGGGCAGGAAAAAGAGGACATTGCTGATTTTGAAGAAAAAATTGCTCATGTGATTAAAAAAAATCGACGAGTCAATCGTTATGATGCTCTTTTTGATCCATGTATCACTGCAATAATCGGGATTTCATACGGCTTAACGATTTTTCTGGGTGGCCACTATGTTATGGAAAAAACGATTACGGTGGGGCAGTTGGTTTCCTTTATTAGTTATATTGGGATGTTGGTTTGGCCAATGTTTGCCATTGGTCGTCTGTTTAATGTACTCGAACGCGGCAATGCGAGTTACGATCGTATCGAAGAGTTATTAGCAGAGGAAACCCATATTCTCGAAGATGAGCATGGACTAACTGAGCCAGCTCATGGGGATCTTGCTATCTCAATTGATTCCTTTGCTTATCCTGATTACCCTGAACAAACAATTTTGAGAAATATTCATCTGAAAGTTGAAGAGGGAAAAACACTAGGAATTGTTGGGAAAACAGGCTCAGGGAAGACCACCCTTTTAAAACTCTTTTTACGAGAATACGATAATTATCAAGGAACAATTTTCTTCGGTGCTCACGACATTAAAGAATATCGCTTGCAGGCGTTGTTATTATCCATTGGGTATGTACCACAGGATCATTTTTTATTTTCGATGACCATTCGGGATAACATTCGGTTTGCTGCACCTAAATCTACTCAGGAAAAAGTGGAAGAAGTCGCAAAAATTGCGGCAATTCACGAAGACATCGAAGCCTTTCCTGAAGGGTACGATACCCTTGTTGGTGAACGTGGCGTATCATTGTCTGGTGGCCAGAAGCAACGGATTTCCATTGCTCGTTCGCTTATGTTGGACCCGGAATTACTGATTTTGGATGATGCGTTATCAGCGGTGGATGCCAAGACAGAAGAGGAAATCTTACGTCATCTTCACACGCGTCCGAAGCGGCAAACAACAATGATCACCGCACACCGATTAAGTAGCGTCATGCATGCGGATGAGATTATTGTTATGGAGCAAGGAACAATCGCCGAACGTGGTACCCATGTGCAGTTACTACAAAAGCATGGTTGGTATGCACAGATGTGGAGCAAACAACAATTAGAGGCCAAAATTGAGCGAGGTGAACAATAATGCAAAAAAGCGAATGGTCAAAATCCTTGTCGCTGAAAGAACAATTTGCTATCATTCGACGCATGTTGCCATTTGCAAAACCATTTCGAATGACATTCATGATAGCAATCTTTTTTGCTTTGAGTGTGTCAATCGTCAATATTATGTTGCCGAAAATATTGCAGTATTTGATTGATCATTATTTGACTTCCTTTTCCGCTACTGGTCAAATTATTATTGGGTTTGGTTGTTTATACTTATTTGGAACATTGGTGAAATCAGTCATGTTGTTTTTTCAAAGCTACTTATATGCCAATGCTTCGATAAAAACCTTGAATTATGTCCGAACCACTCTCTTTAGAAAAATTCATACCTTGGGAATGCGTTATTTTGATCAAACACCGGCAGGATCGATTGTTTCGCGTGTCTCCAACGATACGGAATCGCTAAATGAGTTCTGGTACGTTTTTATGACCGTGATAACAGGGATTTTTGCAGTGGGTTCTTCTTTTCTTGCCATGCTTCAAATCAACAAGAAAATTGCTTTGGTTATGCTTATTTTTCTACCCATTCTGCTTTTCATCATTGGGTATTACCAAAAATATAGTTCTCGGATCTACCGTCAAATGCGGGAACGTTTAAGTGAATTAAATACAAAGTTAAATGAATCCATTTCAGGCATGGCGATTATTCAACAATTCCATCAAGAAAAACGATTAAATCAAGAATTTGATGAGACCAATCAATTATACCTGAAGAGCCGATTTGCGATGATTCGAACGAATTCATTGCTCTTAGCGCCCGTTATCAATCTTTTATATGCCTTGGCAGTCGCAATCGTCTTGAGCCTATTTGGAATGGATGCGTTACATAATCCAGTTGAAGTTGGCTTGATTTATGCATTTGTTACCTATGTTTCTGGCTTTTTTAATCCTATGACGCAAATGATGGACTCGTTAAGTGTCTTCTCAGATGGCATCGTTGCCAGTAGCCGTATTTTAAAAATTTTGGATCAGCAAGAATTAGCTCCAGCACCATTTCATGATGCCAGTGATACGATTTTGGCAGGAAAAGTCGAATTTCGCAATGTGACGTTTGCCTACAATGCTGGGCAGCCCGTTTTAAAAAATATTTCCTTTGTGGTTAATCCTGGTGAAACGATGGCATTCGTCGGACATACAGGTAGTGGAAAAAGCTCAATTATCAATAGCTTGATGCGTTTTTATGAAATTGAATCTGGGCAAATATTGATTGATGACCGGGATATTCGTTGCTACCCAATAAAAGAACTACGTCAAAAAATAGGACTAGTTTTGCAAGATGCCTTTCTTTTTTACGGAGACATTACCGATAACATTCGTTTACGTGACACAACTATCACGCAAGAACAAGTCGAACAAGCTGCGGCATTTGTCCAAGCAGACCAATTTATTGAAAAATTACCTGGAAAGTATCAAGCAAAAGTGATTGAACGAGGAGCAAGTTACTCCAGTGGACAACGACAATTGATTTCATTTGCTCGAACCATTGTAACCAATCCGAAAATCTTAATTTTAGATGAGGCAACGGCCAACATTGATACCGAAACAGAGACTGCCATTCAAGATGGACTCAAAAATATGCGCAAAAATCGTACGACCATTGCCATTGCTCACCGTTTATCTACGATTAAGGATGCAAATATGATTCTTGTTTTAGACAAAGGCGTGATTGTGGAGCGAGGGGATCACGAGGCACTGTTAGCCAGAAATGGTTTGTATGCCGATATGTACCGATTGCAAAGTGAGGATGCATCATAGACACTGGCAAAAAATGAAAGAGGAATAACAAAAATGCATCGCAGAGCAAACGCTTGGCTCTGACGATGCATTTTTACAGTCTATTAAAGTAAGATTGCTACTGAACGTTCACTTAACTCTTTTTTTCTAGTAGTTGTTCGATTGTGTCTTTTGCTTCGAGAGGCGATGTTTTAGGACTATACCGTTTAACGACATTGCCCGTTCGATCAACTAGGAATTTGGTAAAATTCCACTTAATATCTTTGGTCAAAAGACCTGGCTGTTGCTCCTTGAGATAAGTAAAAAGGGGATCAGCATTAGGACCGTTTACTTCTATTAAAGCGTGAATGGGAAAGGTCACTCCATAATTTAATTGACAACTTTCTTGTGCCGCTTTTCCATCAGTTAGTTCTTGGTGAAACTGGTTGGAAGGAAATCCCAAAACCACAAGACCATCCTCTTTGTACTCTTGGTAAAGCGATTCTAATTCTTTAAACTGTCCTCTTAATCCACATTTTGAAGCAGTATTGACAATTAGTAAGACACTGCCTTTGTATTTTTCAAGAGAATAGGTTTCTCCTGATGCTAAACGAACTTGGAATTGGTAGATTGACATAACGTATCTCCTCCTTTGTGACTATCGTACCGCTCTTAAGCTAAATCAACAATTGATTGGTCTTCAACCGTCACCACGGCTTTTGATTTCCAGACTCCAGAACGCCATCGAGCAATCATCAAGCAACTTCGCAAAAATTCGTCAATCGCATAGGCAATCCAAACGCCAACCAACCCAAAGCCAAACGAGATGGCCAAAAGATATGAAAACGGCAAACTAATCAGCCAAAGTACGATTAAACTACAAACAAGAGGGAATTTCACATCGCCACTGGCATTTAAAGAACCAACGAGTGTCATATTTATAGAACGAACAGCTTCTAAAATAATTTCAACTAAAAAGACTTCTTTCGCTATTTCAATCACTTCAGGATTGGTTGTAAAAATGCCCATGATTGGCTCGATAAAAAGATACGTTACTACACAGATAATGACGGAGGCGCCTATGCCAATGACCGTCGAACGCATGCCGCGCTTATAGGCCTGTTGAAATTCGCCAGCTCCTACATTGCGACCAATCATGATTTGATTTCCTTGACTGATGGCGGCTGCAATCAAATAGACAAATTGAGAGATAGCAGTAATATAGGATTTTGCAATTAAGACACTCGCTCCTAAAGAAGCCACAATCATCGTGACGACAACCTGTGCACCTTGATAGGAGAGCGATTCGCCAGAAGAAGGTAAGCCATAAGTCAAAATTTGTTTGATTCGTTCCCAAGAGAATTGCCTCAAAGAAATATCAAATAAAGAAAAGCGAATATGTTTTTTCAATAGGGAAAAAGCAATCAAAAGTCCGATGGTATTGCCAATCACACTCGACCAAGCCAAGCCACTCACACCGAAACTAGGCAATCCAAATGGACTGTACAAGGCCAAGTAATTTCCGACGACAGCCAAAATACTTGCAACCATTGGCACGAGTAATGCAGGCTGCGTAAATCCATGGGTTCGTAATATGGCAATAATTACGGCTGAAAGTGCAGAAATAAATAAACTTCCACCAAATATTTGCAAATAGTTTTTCCCAATTGTGATCAATTCAGGCTCTAAGTTCATAAAACGTAGCAATTGAGGCGAAAATAAAATGAACACGAGGCTGATTAGTAACCCAATTCCTAAAGCGCCAAACAAAGAAGTGTTGATGACTTGTTTAACGGATTCGCTTTTTTTTGCTCCTAAATACTGCGCAATCAATATTTGAGTACCAATCGTAACAAAGCCATAAATAAAAATGGATAGGTTTAATAGTTGGTTGGCTGCCCCAATTGATGCGACGGCAGGTTCTGAATAATGAGAAATCATCCACACGTTAATATTTCCAATTACTACTCGCAGAAAAAATTCAATAAATATAGGCCAACTTAAAAAAAGTAATTCTTTGTCAGAAGGCGTAAATAGTTTTGCTCTTGTCAAAAGTAAAAACCTCTCTTATATTTAATAGTTATAATGTCTAAGAAATTCTACCTGACTGCTGACTAAAGTCAATGATTATGAAAGAAATGTTATTTTTTTTAAGCAAATTAGTTGTCAGTTTTGCTACAAATAAGTAAAGTGAGAAACAGATAGTAAATGGAGGGAACAAAATGAACGATGTAATTATTATTGGTGCAGGTCCTGCAGGGATGACAGCAGCACTGTATGCTGCTCGAGCAAATTTAAAAGTGGTCATGATTGAAAGAGGCGCACCCGGCGGTCAAATGAACAATACAGCCGAAGTCGAAAATTATCCTGGTTTTGACTCTATCTTAGGACCAGAGCTGGCTTATAAAATGTATGAAAATGCAACAAAATTTGGTGCAGAAAATGCATACGGGATTGTCAAAGAAATCAAAGATGGTGGCTCCTATAAAGAAGTCATTACAGATGACAAAACGTATAAAGCAAAGACGGTTATTATTGCGACTGGCTGTGATCACCGTAAATTAGGTGTGCCGGGAGAAGACGACTATGCCGGTCGCGGAGTGTCTTATTGTGCGGTTTGTGACGGTGCTTTCTTCCGTGACAAGAAATTAGTTGTTGTAGGCGGTGGTGACTCGGCTGTTGAGGAAGCCATTTACCTTACACAATTTGCAAAAGAAGTGGTCATTATCCACCGTCGTGATCAATTAAGAGCGCAAAAAATTATTCAAAATCGAGCATTTGCCAATAAGAAGATTTCTTTTATTTGGGATTCTGTCGTTGAAGAAATTGAAGGCAATGAACGGGTCGTGGAATCAGTCAAAGTCAAAAATGTGAAAACAGGGGAAGAATCCAGTGTTGCAACGGATGGCGTCTTTATCTATGTGGGATTGGATCCTTTAACACAACCATTTGAATCTGCTGGAATTTTAAATGAACATGGTTGGATTGAAACAAATGATGAGATGGAAACCAAAATTCCTGGCGTATTCGCAGTTGGGGATGTTCGTGAAAAGAACTTGCGCCAAATTACTACCGCCGTGGGAGAAGGAAGTATTGCAGGGCAAAATGCTTTTACTTATATTGAAAATTTAGCAGACATTCACGTTTAATCGAATTGAAAAAGGTCACAATCATATTTATGATTGCGGCCTTTTTCTATCTAGGAGAGAATTCAAAAGAATGGTATAATTTAATTGATAAAATGAGAAAGGGTGTTTCATATGACTTGGCAAGATGTATATCAACAATGGAGTACTGAAGAAACATTAGAACCTACTTTAAAAGGTCAATTGCAAGAACTGGCAAAAGATCCCGTTGCTTTAGAAGATGCATTTTATGCCCCACTTGAATTTGGTACGGCAGGGATGAGAGGAATCTTAGGACCTGGTATCAATCGGATGAATATCTATACTGTTCGACAAGCAACAGAAGGTTTGGCTTTATTTATTGAAACACAAGACCCAGAAACGCGGAGAAGAGGTGTCGCGATTGCGTATGATTCTCGGCATTTTTCAGAAGCATTCGCAATGGAAGCAGCACGTACATTAGCAAAACATGACATTCCGGCCTATGTTTTCGAATCATTGCGTCCTACTCCAGAGTTATCATTTGCAGTAAGGTATTTGAAAGCATTTGCAGGTATTATGATTACTGCCTCCCATAATCCAGCTGCCTACAATGGATACAAGGTCTACGGGGAAGATGGAGGCCAAATGCCCCCACAAGATGCCGATGCATTAACGACCTTTGTACGGGGAATTGAAAATCCATTGGAAATTCCGATTTTATCTGAAGAAGAAGTTGAAACAAGTGGCTTAATTCATATTATTGGTGAAGAGGTTGACCGTGCGTACCTTGAAAATGTCAAAGAAGTTACCATTAATCCAGAGTTAGTCAAAGAAATGGGAAAAGATTTGAAGCTTGTTTATACCCCACTACATGGAACAGGAAGAATGTTGGGTGAAAGAGCTTTAAAACAAGCCGGCTTTGAAAAATATATCATCGAACCGCATCAAGGAATTCCCGATCCCGATTTTTCGACTGTAAAATCACCGAATCCAGAAGAGGCTGGTGCATTTGAATATGCAATCAAACTGGGAAAAGAAGAAAATGCTGATGTACTGATTGCAACCGATCCAGATGCCGATCGTCTTGGTGCAGCTGTTCGGATGCCAAATGGTGAGTATCAAGTATTGACAGGCAATCAAATCGGTGCCATTTTTATTCACTATATCTTGGAAGCTCATAAGCAAGCCAATACTTTACCAAAAAATGCCGTTGTCATCAAATCGATTGTATCAAGTGAATTGCCTACAGCTATTGCAAATCACTATGGTGTGAAGATGTTAAACGTGTTGACTGGCTTTAAATTTATCGCCGAAAAAATTCAACAATTCGAAGAAGATCACACACATACCTTTATGTTCGGCTTTGAAGAAAGTTATGGTTATTTAGTAAAATCATTTGTTCGAGATAAAGATGCCATCCAAGCTTTGGTTTTATTAGCAGAGGTAGCAGCCTATTATAAAAAAGCAGGCAAAACACTTTATGACGCACTGCAAGAAATATTTGAAACATATGGCTATTATAAAGAAAAAACGATTTCGGTTACTATGAGTGGACAAGAAGGCGCTGCTAAAATTGCGGCCTTAATGACACAATTCCGTAAAGAAGCACCAAGCCAATTCGCCGGTGTCAATGTTGTCGTAACGGAAGATTTCAAAGAACGAACAAAAACAAATCATCAAACCAAAATGACTGAAAAAATGACCACCCCATCTTCAAATGTACTGAAATACCTACTTGCTGATGGTAGTTGGATTGCGATTCGTCCTTCTGGAACAGAACCCAAAATTAAATTTTATATTGGGGTAAATGCTTCATCTCTTTCTGAGGCGGAAGAAAAGGTAGCCAATTTAGAAGCCGCAATTGATGAAATAACCAACGTATAGATGTATAATCTAATTCACAGCAACAAAAAGTGATAAGGAGAATTGGATGAAGACAGCCGTTGAAAAAGAATTTGATCGTGTAAGCCAAATATTTAAGTTATTGAGTGATGTGACACGACTAAAAATACTCTTGTTACTAGAAGAGGGAGAACTAAATGTTACGGCGATAGCTACTCATTTGGATATGGAACAGTCTGCTGTTTCGCATCAGTTAAAATTATTGCGAGAAAATCATATAGTGAAAAATCGGCGAGAAGGCAAGGCTATTCTTTATAGCCTTGATGATGCGCACGTTCTCACTATTTTGACAAAGACATTTGATCACGTTCGTCATAATTAAGCACCATGAAGAAAACTGGGGATTCTATCAAAAATCCCTAGTTTTTTTTTGTATAGTTTGGTATGCTAAATAAAATTATGAGAAAATGATGAAAGTTCTCAGAGAAACTTTCAGTTAGGAGAAGGTATGGAAGTCAAGAAGTTACGTATCGCTATGCTTGGACTAGGATCAGTTGGTAGTAAAGTTGTAGAATTGCTCGTAAAAAATACCGAAAGAATGTATCAAATGACGGGAGTAGAAATCGAGATTGTTTATGGGTTGGTTCGTTCATTTGATGAAGAAGACAAACAAAAACTAGCTAAGAAATTTCATTTTCAATTGACGGATTCATTAGACCATATTTTAAATGATGAAACGATTGATGTTGTTGTGGAACTAATTGGTCGCGTTCATCCTGCAAAAGAGTACATTGTGCGCGCTTTAGAAGCTAAAAAACATGTTGTGACAGCCAACAAGGATCTGTTGGCACAATATGCCGTCGAACTTTTGCCACTTGCCTATCAAAATGGCGTCACCCTTGGGTATGAAGCAAGCGTAGCTGGAGGAATCCCGATTGTTCATCCTTTAAAAACGCAATTTGCAACAGACCAGATTGAAAGTATTCGGGGAATATTGAATGGCACCACCAATTTTATATTAACCAAAATGCTTACGGAAGCGTTAAGCTACGAAGCTGCTTTAACTCTGGCACAAGAATTAGGTTTTGCTGAATCGGATCCAACCAATGATGTGGAAGGAATCGATGCCGCCTATAAGGTGATGATATTGGCTCAACTTGCCTTTCATAGCTATCCTAAATTTGAGGATGTTGACGTTAAAGGCCTGACAACAATCCAACCGAGCCAACTAGCTGTGGCTAAGGAATTTGGGTATAAAATAAAGCTATTAGGTGAAGTGCGCGCGTTAAAAGATCAACTTAGTTTACGAGTGACCCCGTGTCTGGTTGCTATGGACAATCCGTTGGCACAAATTGACAATGAAACCAATGCATTACTGATAAAGAGTACCCAAATTGGTGAGACGTTTATCAGTGGACCTGGCGCTGGAGCAGCACCAACAGCCACAAGTGTTTTAGCAGATCTTCAAGCGCTGATTCTAAAAAAAGAACTTGGCAGCAGCAATCAATACCCACAAGCTTTTTATGAAAATACGACTTATTCTTTTTTGAAGTCGGCACCCAAGGAAAAATTTGGCATCGTCATGAAAAAAGCCAAGGCAACCCAAAAATTTACGAATGATCAATTAGCAGATATCCAAAAAATTGGCCATACAACGTTTTTAGAAGAAAATTATGAATGGTTGGTAACCAATCCGTTATCATCTGAAGCATTAACGGCTTTACTAGAAAGTTTGACTAAAATGGGCACAGTGATTGGTTCTATCCCATTTATAGACTAGACAATGAAGGAGGAGAATAGACTATGATTATTCAGGTACCCGCAACCAGTGCAAATTTAGGTCCGGGTTTTGATTCTTGCGGGGTGGCCGTTTCTCGCTATCTAACGATTGAGGTAAAAGAACAACAAGAGGCATGGTACATTGAACATCAATTAGGTGAAAACATTCCCACTGATGAAACCAATTTATTGCTTACAACTGTGCGGAAAATTTGTCCGAGTCTGCAACCACATCGTCTGATAATGAAATCAGAAATTCCTTTAGCAAGAGGCTTGGGAAGTAGCTCGTCTGTCATTGTGGCAGGAATTGAATTAGCCAATCAGCTCGGCAAGCTCAAGCTTGACAACCAAATGAAGTTGGAATTGGCAACCGCAATTGAGGGGCATCCAGACAATGTTGCACCGGCAATTTTAGGAGATTTTGTTGTTTCAGCCTATTTTCCAGAACGTACGACACGGTCCGTTTTATCTGTCAAACAATCGTTTCCGACCTGTGGAGTCATTGCCTACATTCCCAAAGAAGAGCTACTAACCAAAACAAGCCGCAATGTTCTTCCTGAAGCGTTTCCATTTAAAGAGGCCGTTGAAGCAAGTGCAATTGCGAATGTGATGGTTGCAGCGATTGTAGCAGGTGATTTAGCTTTGGCAGGAGAAATGATGACAGCCGATAGATGGCATGAACCTTATCGTGATGTATTAGTTCCTCACTTAAAAAAATTAAAGCAAAACTGCTTGGCTTGGGGAGCGTATGCTTGTTTTTTAAGTGGAGCCGGACCAACCGTGTTAATCCTAACCCCGGTTGAACAGACGGATACCATTATCGAAAAACTGAATAAAATGAGCAACAACGAAGCAGAAATCATTCCATTAACCATTGACCGCCGAGGAATTAAAGTCAGCGAATAACACGAAAAAACGATTTTGGGAATCTATTCAAGAAGCCATTGTTTTCATGATGGCCAGTTGATAGAGACGAAAATCGGTTTTTTTTTAGATTCTAAAATGGATGAGGGGTATCCTCATTATCAGAAATGTAGTAGCTATGATCTTCAAGTTTCAGTGCATTTAAAATCATAGAAGCCGTTTCTTCAATCGACAACGAAGCGACATTGATGATTACACACCCAATTTTTTGATAAAGTTCATTGGCAAAAGTTAATTCCTCGCGAATTTTGTCAATATTTGCATAGGCTGATTCAGGATTTAAGCCGTAACTAATCATGCGTTCTTTTCTAATCGTATTTAAAATATCTGGATCATTGGTCAGACCAACAATCTTTTTGGGGTCAACTTCCCAAATTTGTTTAGGAATATGTGCTTGCGGGACGATTGGCAAGTTGGCAACCTTTAAATTTTTGTTTGCTAAAAACAAACTTAACGGTGTTTTAGAGGTTCTAGAGACACCTAGTAAGATAATATCCGCCTCTAAAAATCCCCGTGGATCTTTGCCATCATCATATTTTACAGCGAACTCCATTGCTTTGATTCGGCGAAAATAATTTTCATTCAAATGATGTAAAGCTCCTGGCTCACGGCTTGGCAAAATACCCGTTCGACGGGTAACTTCATCTACTGTTGGTGTCAGGACATCGATATTATACAAACCGCTTTGCTCACAAAAAACATTGGTCAACTCAACTAAACTTTCACTAATCAAAGTGTGCAAAATCAGACCATTGGCTTCTTTTGCATCTGCCAGAGTTTTAATTAATGCTTCTCTCGACCGGATGAACGTTCGTCGGTACAAACAAAAATTGACTGCTGGAAACTGTGCCATTGTCGCTTGAGCAAGCTTTGTCGCTGTTTCTCCTGCTGAATCGGAGATGACAAATAGATTAATCGTTTCTTTATTTTCCATATTTTCATTTCCCATAAAATCGCCTCACTTGCATTCTTTTTAGGTCTATTATACCATAGCTTTAAAGTTGTGAAACGGAAGCATTATGATTTAGAAAATATCGAGGGCAAGAAAATGGAAAAAAAACCAACAGCAGTTGAACAAGCCTGGACAATCCTAAAAGCCAAGGGATACAAGCATACCAAAAAAAGAGAAGCATTGTTAACTTTTCTCGCCAAAAAGAATCGGTATATGCCTGCTAGAGATGTCTATATTGAAATGAGCGAACAATTTCCTGGCTATAGTTATGATACAATCTATCGCAATCTTCATGATTTCTCTGAATTAGGTATTTTAGAAAAAACCGATTTAAATGGAGAAATGAAGTTTCGTTTTCATTGTCAGCATCATGGAATTGGGGAGCACCATCATCATTTTATTTGTTCCGTCTGTGGGAAAACAAAGGAATTGAATGATTGCCCAATGGATATCTTTGAAAAACAATTACAAGGATGCAAGATTGAAGGACATCGTTTTGAAATATACGGACGTTGTGAGGATTGCCAATAAACCGAAAAAGATAACAATCTTTCCATAGTCGACTTTTTTTAATGACAACAAACTCAAAGAACAACTTGACAGAAAAACAGTCTTTCGTTATAATTTTTTAAGGACAGTGGGTGTTATTGATTAGTATTTCAATAACAAAAACGGTTACTTTTTAAGCTCGGAGGGAGGGAATTTATATGTCAAAAACAGTGGTTCGCAAAAATGAATCTCTTGACGATGCTCTTCGTCGCTTCAAACGTTCCGTGTCAAAAGCAGGTACTTTACAAGAATCTCGCAAACGTGAATTCTATGAAAAACCAAGTGTGAAACGTAAGAAAAAATCTGAAGCAGCTAGAAAACGTAAAAAATTCTAAGTTTGCTGCGAAAGAACTGGAGTTGGTAGTGTGTCACTACTAAATACGTTGAATGATGACATGAAAACGGCGATGAAGGCGAAAGACAAGGAAACATTGACCGTCATTCGCATGTTGAAGGCATCACTACAGAATGAAAAAATCAAGATTGGTCGGGAGCTAAATGACGAAGAAGAGTTGACAATTCTTGCAAGAGAAATGAAACAACGTCGTGACTCTTTAACGGAATTTGAAAAAGCTGGCCGAGATGATCTTGTTGAAAAAGCTAAAAGTGAAATTACAATAGTTGAAAAGTATCTTCCAGAACAATTAACCCTTGATGAAATTAAGAACATTGTGAGCCAAGCTATCCAGCAGACAGGTGCCACTTCTCCAAAAGAATTTGGCAAAGTCATGGGGGTAGTTATGCCGCAGGTTAAAGGAAAGGCTGACGGGAATCAAGTAAACGCCGTCGTCAAAGAATTATTGAACAATTAAAGTAAAGACACACCGCAGAAAATTATTCTGCGGTTTTTTCATTATTCCAGGATAGTGGGTTAGAAAAAGAAATGCGCGTTTTGAAATAAGATATGGTATGATAACAATGAATAAATACCGAGAAAAGGGAGCGATTTTTTTTTGCAAGATAACCAATACTCAAGAGAAATTCACCTACAGTCAACGGATGATTTTGCAATGTTAGTTGGCACACATGACAAACATGTCAAATTAATAGAAGAAAATACGAATACAACGATTCATGCTCGTGGAGAAATGATCCAGATTATCGGAATGGAAGATGATGTAGAGCATGCCGAACAAGTATTCCAAGTGCTCTTAACGCTTATGAATCGGGGAATCAATGTTGGAACAGCGGATGTGGTCAGTGCATTAAAATTTATGCAACAAGGGAAACTAACATCATTTTTATCAATGTACGAAGAAGAAATTATGAAAGATCGTGCAGGAAATGCCATACGTGCCAAAAATATTGGCCAATCACATTATATTACCGCGGTTCGTCGGCATGACGTTGTGTTTGGAATTGGACCTGCGGGCACTGGGAAAACCTTTTTAGCGGTAGTTTTGGCGATTGCCGAACTAAAAAAAGGAACGGTCGAAAAAATTATTTTAACGAGACCTGCTGTGGAGGCAGGCGAGAAATTGGGCTTTTTACCAGGGGACTTAAAAGAAAAAGTTGATCCCTATCTACGACCGGTTTACGATGCTCTTTACCAAATTTTTGGGGTGGATCACACGAATCGCTTGATGGAACGGGGAGTCATTGAAATTGCCCCGCTTGCATATATGCGCGGGCGGACTCTGGAAAATGCTTTTGTCATTTTAGATGAGGCACAAAACACAACCATTGCCCAAATGAAGATGTTTTTGACTCGCTTGGGCTTCCATTCAAAAATGATTGTTAATGGCGATGCGAGCCAAATTGATTTGCCTCGTGGGGTAACAAGTGGCTTGGTCCATGCACAACAAACCCTACAAGGAATCAAGCAAATTGATTTTGTTCATTTCGATGCAGCAGATGTCGTTCGCCATCCAGTTGTTGCGGAGATTATTCGAGCGTATGAAAAAGAAAACAACGAACAAATTTAAGAAGCAAAGGAGGAAGCAAACATGCTAAATCAACCACTCGAAAAATTAAACGAGCGTTTCGGAAAATTTCTTGTGCCAGCGATTCTGGTCATGTTTTTTCTAGTAACAACCGCTATCCTCTATCCAAGTATTAAGCCATCTGTAAATAGTTATCAAGAAGGACAGGTAGCTGAAAGCAACATTCGAGCAAATAAAACAATTGAAAACTCGACAGCAACAGAACAGAAAAGAAAACTAGCGGCTGAAGCCGTCTCGCCTGAGTACACCTATCAATCTGATCTGGCCACAACCCAACACGACTTGTTGAAAAATTTGTTTACATTAATTCTAAAAGTAACGACGACAGCCGATGAGAACTATCAAAAGGAAATGCAGGCGGCCAAAGATAAATCAAAGGTTACGAAACCAACAACAGATGAATTAATCACGCAATTAAAGAAAAAATTTGAGACGGTGAATACCGACGATTTAGATTTTTATCAAGATTTAACCACCAATTTTTTAACCACTATTTTTTCGCTTTCATCCGCGGATATTTCAAATGTTGAGCAACAAACACTCAGTTTAGTTGATGAGCAAATGCAAGCACAAATTAAAGAAAGCGATTTGACACGTGTTCGCCAAGCAGCAGAAAGTAAACTGGAAACCAGTGATGTCTCAAATACTGAGGCTGAAGCAATTCGTTACTTACTCACGAAAGGGATTGTACCTAATACCTTCCTGAATGAAAAGAAGACGACCGAATTGCAAAATGAAGCCAAAGACGCGGTTCAACCCGTCATGATTTACCAAGGGGAAATCATTGTTCGGGAAGGTTCCCAGATTGATGCGACTGCAATTGAAAAATTGCGTTTGCTGGGGTTGACGAATCAAAATGTCAATTATTTCCCAGTTTTTTCATTACTTTTAACCATTTTTCTTCAAATTGCGATGTTGATTTTCTTTGTTCATCAAATGGAAGAACAAACGAAACGATTGCAGTGCTATCTATTTTATTCATCAATGATGGTTTTCAGTTTGTTGATAATGAAGCTTTTTCAATTATTTCAAACCAATGCATTGCCTTATGTCCCATTGTTTTATCCAGCAGCCTTTGCGCCGTTGTTATTAAACTTTTTTATGAATCGACGGTCAGGTTTATTGGCTGCTTTATTTCAAGTCGTTTTTGCTCTATTTATCTTTAGTAATACAAATGCGGATATTGGATCAAACGTCCTGATTTTTCTTTTGGTTTCTTACCTTTTCTCAGGTATTATGGGAACCATCATTCGTCAACAACGCATTTCTAATCAGGGGCTTACCGCTTTGATGTGGTTGGTCGCGTTTCCTTTATTAATGAATATCATTTTTATTGTCTTTCAAGGAATGAGTTTTTCGAGTGGTCAAACGTGGCTTGCAATTATTTGTGGGCTGGCGGGTAGTTTGTTGTCCTTGCTCCTAACAGTGGGGCTACACCAGTATATTGAATTACTTGTAACCGATGATAGTGTGATTGTGCTCAATGAGCTTAGCAATCCCAATCATCCATTACTGAAACGTTTATTGGAAGAGGCACCCGGAACGTACCATCACAGTATGATGGTTGCAAACTTAAGTGCCAATGCAGTTGCTGATATTGGTGGGAATTCATTGTTAACTAGGGTTGCTTGCTACTATCATGATATTGGAAAACTTAAGCATGCCAATTTCTTTGTTGAAAATTTACCAGCTGGCGCAGAGAATCCTCATAATTTCCTTTTGCCTGAGGACAGTCGTGATATTATTTTTGGTCATGTCATCGATGGGGCCAAAATTCTAGAAAAAGAGAAGATGCCCCAAATGGTTGTTGATATCTGTCGACAACATCATGGAACAACCTTGATGCGTTTCTTTTATGTCAAAGCAAAAGAGCGCAATGATGCTGTGAAAGAATCAGATTATCGGTATCCAGGGCCAAAACCCCAAACAAAAGAAGCCGGTGTTGTTAGCATTGCAGATAGTTGTGAAGCAGCAGTTCGAGCAATGGACCAACCAAGCAATGAAAAAATAAAGGCGTTTGTTTCCAACTTGATTAAAGATCGTATTTTAGATGGACAATTAGACGAATCAGGCCTGACACTCAATGAGTTACGAATGATTGAAAAATCACTAATTAATGGGCTATGTTCGACTTTCCACTCCAGAATAAAGTACCCTAAAATGAAATCAGAAGCGGAACAAATGAAAGAAGAACAAGAAAAGAATGGGGAGTAATTTATGGAAATCGCATTTATTGATGAGCAACATTTGGTGACACCAGAAAAAATACAGGATATTGATGATCTTTTACAGTATGCAGCCAATTATATTGAATTACCAAGCGATACGGAGATGTCCGTTACTTTTATGAATAATGCAGAAATACAGGCAATCAATCGGGAATATCGTAAGAAGGATATGCCTACAGATGTAATTAGTTTTGCAATAGAAGAACAAGGCGAAGATGAGTTAGCCATTGTTTTTGATGAAGAAGAGTTTGGTGAAATGCAGTTACCTCGTAACATTGGTGATATCATGATTTCAGTTGAACGAGCGCAGGAACAAGCGGAGGAATATGGTCACTCACTGGATCGTGAGTTAGGATTCTTGGCACTACACGGTTTTTTGCATTTAAATGGCTATGACCATATGACACCTGAAGATGAGAAAGTTATGTTTGGATTACAAAAGGAAATTTTAGATGCCTATGGACTTAAAAGATAAAAAGCAAGTTGAGAAAAATAAATCCTTTATCCAGTCACTCGAATTTGCTTTGACTGGATGGAAAACCGTCTATCAGGACGAACGTAATTTTCGCACACATTTAAGGATGAGCCTATTAGTCATAGTGTTTGGTTTTATTTTTCAACTAACTATCGGAGAATGGTTATGGTTGGTTGGTGTCATTTTTTTGGTTTTGTTTGCCGAGATGCTGAATACAACGTTTGAAAATATCGTCGACATGGTGACTGACCATCACTTTCATTCACTGGGGAAAAAAATCAAAGATGTGGCAGCAGGCGCTGTCTTATTAACTGCGTGTTTCGCTGTCATCGTTGGTGCCTTAATTTTTATTCCTAAAATTATTCAATTATTTTTATCATAAAGGAGAGCCTATGACTGAACATAAATCAGGATTTGTTGCATTGGTTGGAAGACCAAATGTTGGCAAATCGACATTATTAAATCGTATTGTTGGACAAAAAATTGCGATTATGAGTGATAAAGCACAGACAACCAGAAATAAAATTCAAGGGGTGTATACTACCAAAGATGCCCAAATTGTCTTTATTGATACCCCAGGAATCCACAAACCCAAATCACGATTAGGTGATTTTATGGTTGAGTCTGCCTACAGCGCCTTAAACGAAGTCGATGTTGTGTTATTTATGATCAGTGCGGATCAAAAACGGGGCAAAGGCGATGATTTAATTATCGAACGACTAAAAAAACAAAACATCCCTGTTTTTTTGGTTGTGAATAAGCTTGATAAAGTCCATCCCGATTCTTTACTAGAGACAATCGCGGATTATTCACAACAAATGGATTTTGCAGAAGTTGTCCCTATTTCGGCAACTGAGGGGAACAACTTTCCAACCTTAATGCAAACAATCGAGGCTAATTTGGCAGAAGGACCTCAATATTTTCCGGAGGATCAAATAACAGACCATCCTGAATATTTTATCGTCTCTGAATTAATTCGCGAGAAAGTCTTGCAGTTCACTCGTGATGAAGTTCCTCATTCGGTTGCCGTTGTTGTTGACTCAATGAAAAAAAATGAGCATGAAAAGATAGCCATTCAAGCAACGATTATTGTTGAACGAGACAGCCAAAAGGGCATCATCATTGGAAAAGGGGGCAAAATGCTAAAATTGATTGGCACAAAGGCCCGCTTAGATATTGAACATTTGTTAGGAAACAAAGTCTTTTTAGAGCTTTGGGTTAAGGTACAAAAAGATTGGCGAGAAAAGGAACGCTATTTAACAGATTACGGATACCGTGAAATGGAATAGAAGGAATGAAAAACTAAACGAGGTTGAAACATGGCATTAGTTGAATCAAAGGGATTAATTCTTTTTGCGAAAGACCATAAAGAAAAAGACAAACTTGTCAAAATATTTACTGAATCGGCGGGTAAGCAGATGTTTTATGTTCGTGGCGCACATCGCAAAAATAATCCTTTGCAACCTGCGATGATGCCCTTCACTGAAGCAACGTATATCGGCCAGTTTTCAGATCAAGGGTTGTCGTTTCTAAATGCAGCGAAATTCATTCATCCTTTTCGCCAGATTCAATCGGACATTTTTTTAGCAGGTTATGCGACATATCTTTTAAATTTAACGGATGCAGCGATTGAAGATCGTGTCTATGATCCTCATCTCTATCAATTTTTAAAAGAAGCCTTGCTTTTTATTGATCAAGGAAAAGATGCAGAAGTTATCACCAATATTTTTGAAGTTCAAATTTTACAGCGATTTGGTGTGCAGTTCGATTGGATGCGATGTGCTATCTGTGGAGAAACCAAGGGCAAGTTTGATTTCTCCAGTAAATACAACGGACTCCTTTGTGAGAAACATTGGCACATGGATGAACGGCGCTATCATGCAGATCCTCGAGCAGTTTATTTTTTACAAGTCTTTCATCAGATTGGGTATCACCAAATTGATCATATTCAAATAAGTAGTGAGATCAAAAATGAGATTCGCAAGCTTTTAGATGCATTGTATGATGAGTATGTCGGAATCCATTTGAAAAGCAAAAGCTTTATTGACCAAATGAAAACCTGGAATCAGGTATTGAAACCGAAAGAGGACTAGCTAAGTTGCCAGAGGGATTCACGTATTGACAAAAATTGGAAACATCGATATGATAACAGTGTTATAAAGGAAACGTCATTTTTTCAAATTAAATAATGTGCGAAGAACATCAAAGAAAAAAAGAGATGCTGATAGCGAGTCTGAATTGGTGAGAGCAGATAGCAAATGTTTTTTCAAAAGGCAATGGGAGCACAGCAATGAAAGTGCCGAAAGGAAAATTCTTTTCGGAAGTAGGGTGGAACCGCGAGCATACTCGTCCCTATATCTGTAATTTTACAGATATAGGGGCTTTTTTTAGTTTAAAAAGGAGAGAATAGTATGGCGAAAAAATTAACTGTTCAAGAAATGATTTTAACGCTCCAAAAATTTTGGTCGGACAATGGCTGTATGTTGATGCAAGCCTATGATACAGAAAAAGGTGCAGGGACAATGAGCCCGTATACCTTTCTAAGAGCAATTGGTCCCGAACCGTGGAATGCGGCTTACGTGGAACCATCAAGAAGACCCGCTGATGGACGTTACGGAGAAAATCCGAATCGTCTTTATCAACATCACCAATTCCAAGTAGTTATGAAACCTTCACCAGAAAACATTCAAGAACTATACTTGGAAAGTCTACAATTATTGGGAATCAATCCGTTAGAACACGATATTCGTTTTGTTGAAGACAACTGGGAGAACCCTTCAATGGGTTGTGCTGGTTTAGGCTGGGAAGTTTGGTTGGATGGGATGGAAATTACACAGTTTACGTACTTCCAACAAGTTGGCGGTTTACAATGTCATCCAGTAACTTCTGAAATTACGTATGGTTTAGAACGCTTGGCTTCTTATATTCAAGAAGTGGAAAGTGTCTATGATTTGGAATGGACAGAAGGGGTTAAATATGGAGAAATTTTTAATCAACCTGAATATGAACATTCTAAATATTCGTTTGAATTAAGTGATCAAGCACTTTTACTAGATAACTTTAATAAATTTGAGAAGGAAGCCAAACGCTGTATTGCTGAGCGCTTGGTTCATCCAGCCTATGATTATATTTTAAAATGTAGTCATAACTTTAATTTACTTGACGCTAGAGGAGCGGTTTCCGTTACAGAACGTGCGGGATATTTAGCCCGTATTCGTAATATGGCTCGAGATGTTGCGAAACTATTCGTTGCAGAACGTGCCAGATTGGGTTATCCACTACTGAGCCGTGAAGAAGCAGAAAAACTTTTGAAGGAGGACGCATAGCATGGCAAAAGATGTATTAATTGAAATTGGGCTAGAAGAAATGCCTGCCCATGTCGTGGTGCCTAGCATGAATCAACTAGAAGCAAAAGTTGCCACATTTTTTGAAGAACATCATTTATCTTATGACGACATACGGGCCTATTCGACGCCACGTCGCTTAGCAGTTTTGGTGACAGCTGTACCGGAACGTCAAGCAGATGTGAAAGAAGAAATCAAAGGTCCAGCCAAAAAAATTGCCTTGGATCAAGAGGGAAATTGGTCAAAAGCGGCGCAAGGATTTGTCAGAGGACAAGGGTTGACAACTGAGGACATTGTCTTCAAGGAATTAAAAGGTGTTGAATATGTCTATGTGACGAAGAAAACAACAGGCCAACTGACACTGGATGTTTTATCAGAACTCAAAGAAGTTATCACAAGCTTAACATTCCCAGTGACCATGCATTGGAATCGATATGATTTTGAATATATTCGCCCCATTCATTGGTTGGTTGCCTTATATGGTGAACAAATTATTCCATTCAAAATTCTCGATGTTGAAACGAATCGTTTTTCAAGAGGACATCGTTTTTTGGGCCAGGATGTGTCTTTTGATCATCCAGCAGAATATACAAAAAAATTAGCCGAACAATTTGTCATTGTTGATTCAGCGGAAAGACAACAAACAATCATCAATCAAATTACAGCGATTGCAACGGCCCATCAATGGCAAATATCGTTGGATAAAGAGTTACTAGAGGAAGTGACCAATTTAGTTGAGTACCCTACTGCATTCGTAGGAAACTTTGCGAAAAAATATCTGACCGTCCCTGAAGAAGTGCTCGTGACATCAATGAAAGAACATCAACGTTATTTTGATGTCCGAACAGCTGATGGTGAGCTATTACCACATTTTGTCTCAGTTCGAAATGGGAATGCTTACGACATTCAAAATGTGGTAAAAGGCAATGAAAAAGTATTAACGGCACGCTTAGAAGATGCAGAATTCTTTTACCAAGAAGATCAAAAATTAGCAATTGCTTCTTGCGTTGAAAAATTAAAACATGTCGCATTTCATGAGAAAATTGGCTCGATTTACGAAAAAATGAAACGAGTAGGAGCCATTGCCCAAATTATTGGAGCAACGGTAGGTTTAAATGAAGACGAGATGGATGACTTGCAACGCGCAAGTGAAATCTATAAATTTGATTTAGTGACCAATATGGTTGGTGAATTTCCGGAATTACAAGGAATTATGGGTGAAAAATATGCGCTAATCCAAGGTGAACGACCTGGAGTGGCGACAGCGATTCGCGAACACTATCTACCAATTGCTAGTGAAGGAGATTTACCAAAATCAAACGTGGGGTCAGTATTAGCGATTGCAGATAAAGTTGATAGCTTATTTACTTTCTTTGCAGCAGGGATGATTCCAAGTGGTTCAAACGATCCGTATGCTTTGCGCCGACAAACATATGGGATTATCCGCATTATTGAAGACAAGCAATGGTACTTCCCATTTGAAGAACTCAAAATTGCCATCCAAGAAAAAATTAATGGTGATTTAGCAACATATGGCATCACCTTGTCAGATGAAGATGCGTTGGTGGTAGATTTCTTAAAAGCCCGTGTTCGCCAACGACTTTCCTCGAAAGAAATTCGACATGATATCATTGATGCTGTCCTGGCTTCCGAACAAAAAGATGTGAGCCAATTGTTCCAAGCGGCATCCATTTTGTCCCGTCACCTTACAGATAGTGAATTTAAACCATCGATTGAAGCCTTGACACGCGTGATGAATTTAGCCAAAAAGTATACAGGTGAAAATCAAACGATTCAACCAGAACTTTTTGAAAATCAGGCAGAAAAAGAGTTGTTCACTGCAGTGATGGATGCAGAAGACAACTTCTCTTCCAGAACAATGGAAGAAAATTATCAAGCTTTGACAGAGTTACGGCCATATATTGAAGCGTACTTTGATCAAACGATGGTTATGGTTGATAATCAGGAGATTCGCCATAATCGCTTAGCTTTATTAGCCCGTGTATCAAAAATGGCACTGGCTCTTGCAAGTTTGGATAATTTAATTACAAAATAAAAAAAGTGACTGCAACATTTAAGCCTATACTCACAGGAATTGAACGATGAAAAAATTTTTTCAATTTCTGTGAGGGCATAGCTTAAAGGCAGTCACTTTTTGTTATAGTGCATAGATGACTTTTAAAAGTAAAGGAATATACAAAAGATAAATCAACACGGAATACCCTAAACTTGAGGCGGCAAATTCTTGATCTGCTTTGTAAACTCTTGCCAAAATAGGGACAGAATTTTGCACGGGCATCGCGGATTGAACCATGAAAACAGCCAGCATGATGGGTGGAACAGGAAAGACAAAGCTTAACAGCCAGACAATGAGTGGAGACAGAACGTAGCGACCTAGTAACACACCGAAAATATCTCGGTTCATTTTCAAATTTTTGATTCCATTAAAATAAACCATAATCCCAATTGTAAACATTGAGAGTGGTGTCGTTAAATCGGCAAGGTATTGCCCGAACTGATGGAGAAAAAGTGGTACCTTAATACCAGTGAACATCCAAGCTAATCCAATCATGAAGCCTATTAAAGCTGGTGAAAAGATCTTTTTAAGTGCAACCAATGGATGAAAAGTCATTGTTGTTTGGTGTTTTTCAGGATTGTCTCTTGCAATTTCATAAATCCCAATTGTCCAAAATATGGAAGTATTGACGATGTAATAGAGCAAAACATAAGGAACAGCTTTTTCGCCAAAAATGGCTAAGTTAATAGGTAGTCCAATAAAAATTGTATTGGAACAAGTGAACATCGTTGTAAAGGTTCCTTTGCGGTGTTCATCAACATGCATGACGGAACGATAGACCAAACTTGTGAGGTAGGTCACGGTCATTGATACCAAAGGAATGATCATCCCACTGACCAAAGACAAAAATTCACTTTTATTGAAATTGGCAGTGATATTCAAAAACATACTAAAAGGTAAAGAGAAATTTAAGAGAATTTTTGAAAAAACATCTGCAGAACGATTGCTAAACCACTGTTTGAAGGATAAAAAATAGCCGACAAACATTAATGAAAAAATAATAAAAATATTGATGTATGCTTGTAACATATGCTCACCTCTTGTTTTCAACTATACTCATTTTGTCTTCTCACTGCAACAACTCTCAGACAGAAAAGGAAGAAACAAGCAATAAATTGGGCTGCTACTCTGCAAGTTTTACAAGTTTGACAAAATTTCAAGAAAGCAAAGGAGAAAAAAATGGAACCTTATTTACTGAAATCAATAAAGTTAGAAGACGCATAGCAAGAACCGAAGTATTATCACACAGGAACAAATACAGAAAGCTACACCCTTGAGATTAGAAATGGAAAAGTAAGCAAAATTTATCAAGAACAAGAACAGTTGCCTGATTTACTGGTTGTCGATGGCCAAAATTACCTTGTTTTACCATCCCTAAGAGAAATGCATTGTCATTTAGATAAAAGTAAATTAGGTGTACCTTGGACGCCTGTTACCCCAGCCAAAAATCTGGTTGAACGATTCACAAGTGAAATCACTGAATTAGATGCGTTGCAATTGCCTCTAAAGAAACGAGCACAATATTTGTCAGAAACTGAGTTACGTAAAGGGGTAACCTTTTTCCGCTCGCATATCGATGTGCATCCGGCGGTCGGTCAGCGCTACTTGCATGAAGTACAAGAGTTGCTGAAAGACTATCAAACCGTTTTGCAATCTGAGCTGGTTGCCTTCCCTCAACATGGTTTACTGCGATCAAAAGCATATAAAGAAGTGCACGAAGCGCTGAAAAATAGGGCCTCGATTGTAGGTGGGGTTGATCCGGAAAGTCTGGATGGTGATGCACATGCTTCTCTAAATCAAACGTTTGAATTAGCTGTGAGACACAATGCCCCAATTGATATTCATGTACACGATCATTATGAGGCGGGACGAAAAACCGTTCTTGAACTGATTCAGTATACAAAAGAGGCAAATTGGCAAGGAAAAGTAACAATCAGTCATGCATTTGGACTGAATGATTTTGTTGGGGAGGAACGTCAAGCGGTTTTTCATGAAATGGGTGCGTTGGGGATGTCGGTTATTTCGAGTGTTCTGATTAATGGCATCATACCACCGTTAGTTGAACTTGAAGCCGCTGGGGTCGCAGTTCATCTTGGATGTGACAACATTTACGATTCTTGGTCTCCTTTTGGTACGGCCAATATTCTTGAGAAAGTGAACTACTTACCACTTAGCTAAACCTGACGGTTCTTAACGCTTGAAGTGGGAGCTTCTTGGGAATAGAGCATACTTGATAGCTTATTTCTTTACTAACAGCGGTGTCTCTTAT